>JJNX02000076.1 GCA_000681355.2 Peptococcaceae bacterium SCADC1_2_3 | reverse complement strand
GTTGTTCGCTGTCTGATAAAAGACCACGAATGTAAACTTCACCCCAGTGACGTCTTTCGGTTCTGCCGACCATGCTTAATAGATCCGAGAGGAAATTTTTTAAACGGGTTTGGTATTTCTTTAAATCAGATGTTTTCATGAGCGTATTATCTCATGAAAAATACCATAAGTCAATATTACTTAACGTTGTAATATTAGGCAGGCTAAAAACTATGCAACAAATGATGGTTATATTACAGAACATCGTTGTTTCAATTCCTCTTAGGCAGGCTAAAAACTTGATCCCGACTTTTTCCCTTTAGAAGGATTGCCATGTTTCAATTCCTCTTAGGCAGGCTAAAAACCATTGACCCTGAAGTGGCAATGTTGGGAAAAAAACAGTTTCAATTCCTCTTAGGCAGGCTAAAAACAGAAGAACTAATGCGGTACGTGGAAGTTGGTTTGTCGTTTCAATTCCTCTTAGGCAGGCTAAAAACGATTTTCACCTCCTCTTTATCTATCAATTTTTTCTCGGTTTCAATTCCTCTTAGGCAGGCTAAAAACAAATGACAAGCTTGTGGGCTACCGAGGAAGTAAAAGAGTTTCAATTCCTCTTAGGCAGGCTAAAAACCGGGAGTAATGTAGCAACTGGTAAACGCTCAAGTTGTTTCAATTCCTCTTAGGCAGGCTAAAAACTTTTTGCAGTTTCAGATCGGGATTCAATTGATATGCGTTTCAATTCCTCTTAGGCAGGCTAAAAACACCATGCATGCCGGACAACAGATATTGTGCCGGTTAGAGTTTCAATTCCTCTTAGGCAGGCTAAAAACCTAGATTTCTGGCACAAAACTACTCACCAATTAGTGTTTCAATTCCTCTTAGGCAGGCTAAAAACGGAATAAAATAATTCCCATTTGCTCGGCTTCTAGGTTGTTTCAATTCCTCTTAGGCAGGCTAAAAACCGTTTACAGATGAACCTAAGCCCAAATTTACAATTCGTTTCAATTCCTCTTAGGCAGGCTAAAAACGTAGTCTGCTTCGGCAATGTCCCCGCTAGTAACCACAGTTTCAATTCCTCTTAGGCAGGCTAAAAACGCAGGATGTTAATAGAAGACCCGAAAAAGAAAACAATGTTTCAATTCCTCTTAGGCAGGCTAAAAACCTGAACTGAGTGCCCCTGTCTGTCTTTCGCGTGCGTAGTTTCAATTCCTCTTAGGCAGGCTAAAAACTGAGATCCGGCAGGGTCAATAAAATAAAAGTCCATAAGTTTCAATTCCTCTTAGGCAGGCTAAAAACGGAGTAGTGATTAGCTCACCTATCGGCCTGGTTAATTGTTTCAATTCCTCTTAGGCAGGCTAAAAACGCCAGACCCCCAGATTTTATAAGTTTTTTACTTCAGTTTCAATTCCTCTTAGGCAGGCTAAAAACCAAGGAGACCCGCAAATCTGAATTAGTTTGCCCATGTTTCAATTCCTCTTAGGCAGGCTAAAAACCCAATGAAATCCCGTACTCCACACCGTGAGAAAGAAGTTTCAATTCCTCTTAGGCAGGCTAAAAACCCTTAGTTCGCGTGGTTGGTACGTTTCATTGGCGAGGTTTCAATTCCTCTTAGGCAGGCTAAAAACCATGAGTCGGTGATAAATGTCATTGTTGGCGCAAAACGTTTCAATTCCTCTTAGGCAGGCTAAAAACCGCCCTGTTCGTCAATATCTCTGACACACCTGTTTACCGTTTCAATTCCTCTTAGGCAGGCTAAAAACGAAAATCTATGGAATGCCTTATAATGCCACCGACATCCGTTTCAATTCCTCTTAGGCAGGCTAAAAACGGCAACTTGATTGCATTACCCAGCTCCTGGACAACAGTGTTTCAATTCCTCTTAGGCAGGCTAAAAACGGGCCTAGTACTCCACCAATCCACTTACTACTACCGGTGTTTCAATTCCTCTTAGGCAGGCTAAAAACAAGGTGAAAAGGCGTGGCTGAAAAAGAAGTATATCGCAGTTTCAATTCCTCTTAGGCAGGCTAAAAACGCCATTCTCTTTCCCTCTGTTTTCACCCAATTTCACTTGTTTCAATTCCTCTTAGGCAGGCTAAAAACGCTAAACGTCAGAATTGGGTTCATGTGAATATGGTTGTTTCAATTCCTCTTAGGCAGGCTAAAAACCTAGTGTCCCGTCAGGCAGCTTGACTATTTCGCCAGTTTCAATTCCTCTTAGGCAGGCTAAAAACCGTTGGCGAGAAGACGTATGATTATGTTGGTTGTGGACGTTTCAATTCCTCTTAGGCAGGCTAAAAACTTTGATCAGTCTCGACATTTCTTTTGACGGAGCCATGTTTCAATTCCTCTTAGGCAGGCTAAAAACTTCATATTTCGACCTCCTCCTTACTTAGGTTATCCAAGTTTCAATTCCTCTTAGGCAGGCTAAAAACTTTGTTCTCCATTCAGCATTGCCTCGCAGCGCTCTTTGTTTCAATTCCTCTTAGGCAGGCTAAAAACAGGCGATGCCTAACCTAAACAGTTCGCTTTTAGAAAGGTTTCAATTCCTCTTAGGCAGGCTAAAAACTGGTACAAAATCTCCATTTATACCAACACCTGTTCCTAGTTTCAATTCCTCTTAGGCAGGCTAAAAACCGTTGTCTGGGCGTCATAACTATTATATCCGCTATCGTTTCAATTCCTCTTAGGCAGGCTAAAAACCCCCATGGTTGTTTCTGTCCAGGCTGCCAGTGCCGTTTCAATTCCTCTTAGGCAGGCTAAAAACGCAGGTGAAAAAGGTGGACATTCGTTGGACACCAAGTTTCAATTCCTCTTAGGCAGGCTAAAAACCAAGAACCTTATCACGTCCTGCCGTAAATGCAACGGATGTTTCAATTCCTCTTAGGCAGGCTAAAAACCTGCTGCCTCACCAGTAGAATTCCCAGTATTAGCACGTTTCAATTCCTCTTAGGCAGGCTAAAAACAACTGTTCAATAGTCAAGCCTATATCTTCACAAATAGTTTCAATTCCTCTTAGGCAGGCTAAAAACCCCTTTTCCTTGAAATGGACTCCATTGTTTCCAGATAGTTTCAATTCCTCTTAGGCAGGCTAAAAACAGAACAAAAACGCAGGGAAACTGCGCTAAAATTCGCGTTTCAATTCCTCTTAGGCAGGCTAAAAACCAGTCTAATGCAGTCTTCAAGATCAGCGATCTGTTTTTGTTTCAATTCCTCTTAGGCAGGCTAAAAACTATGTTCAGTCATTTTATTCCTCCTTTCGTTTTCTGTTTCAATTCCTCTTAGGCAGGCTAAAAACCTTAATCATATTGGGTCGCATCCTTCCTTTTTTTTGTTTCAATTCCTCTTAGGCAGGCTAAAAACTTCGATGATTATAGACACAATACATTCTATATTTTGTTTCAATTCCTCTTAGGCAGGCTAAAAACGAGGTGCTGGATTAAGGAAGAAAAGTTTCCGTCATGGTTTCAATTCCTCTTAGGCAGGCTAAAAACCTGTATACATGACTATTTTTCTTCGGGATTTTCGGGTTTCAATTCCTCTTAGGCAGGCTAAAAACCGAGAGAGAGATGACGCTGTCCTACCTTCCGAAATATGTTTCAATTCCTCTTAGGCAGGCTAAAAACGCGGCATATTGGGAAGGTAAGGCAAAGGAAAATTTTGTTTCAATTCCTCTTAGGCAGGCTAAAAACTATTTCACCGAAAATCCCGAAAACCCCACCGAAAAAGTTTCAATTCCTCTTAGGCAGGCTAAAAACCCAATTGGCCGCGCTCGGTATCTGTCCGTTGTGTGGAGTTTCAATTCCTCTTAGGCAGGCTAAAAACGTCAGCGCCGAGCATTTGCCCAATGTGGCGGAATTTCGTTTCAATTCCTCTTAGGCAGGCTAAAAACCGAGGTTGCGAGTGCCATCCATTATTGTTGTTGCAGTTTCAATTCCTCTTAGGCAGGCTAAAAACGCTAAATTTTTCTATTGACTTTTTATTTATATCTGTTGGTTTCAATTCCTCTTAGGCAGGCTAAAAACTTCCCCAGAAGATTTAGCTGAATCTCCCATGATCTGTTTCAATTCCTCTTAGGCAGGCTAAAAACTGGCAACCATATTCTGGCTATGCTGTTCACTTGAGGTTTCAATTCCTCTTAGGCAGGCTAAAAACCAACGCGGGATATATTTTCTCATTTCCAAACACCTCGTTTCAATTCCTCTTAGGCAGGCTAAAAACTCAAGAAACTGTACCTTGTGTTCTGTTCCAAGTTGGTGTTTCAATTCCTCTTAGGCAGGCTAAAAACTGGAAACGCCAAAACTTCATTCATCAACAATCCCGGTTTCAATTCCTCTTAGGCAGGCTAAAAACTTACAGTTCCCTAGGGGTTTGGTTTGACGAATACCGGTTTCAATTCCTCTTAGGCAGGCTAAAAACATTCGGAACAATCAATCATAGTCAATAATAATTATATGTTTCAATTCCTCTTAGGCAGGCTAAAAACGGTATTGCGAGGGGCTAGGTACCCTTCGGGATACCGTGTTTCAATTCCTCTTAGGCAGGCTAAAAACGGAGCACATAGAAGAAACGGTCGATGAAATCAAAGAGTTTCAATTCCTCTTAGGCAGGCTAAAAACCTAACGCAAGAGTTACCCGATTAACTCCCTCTGCGCCGTTTCAATTCCTCTTAGGCAGGCTAAAAACAAACACAAAATTTTTTCACAAACAGAGAAAATCTAGTTTCAATTCCTCTTAGGCAGGCTAAAAACGGGTTAACATGACATGGCCAGGCTCTTTATCCCTTGTTTCAATTCCTCTTAGGCAGGCTAAAAACAAACGAACATTTTCTTGGGTATGGACGAGACAGAAGTTTCAATTCCTCTTAGGCAGGCTAAAAACCTAAGCCGAATCTGCTCGTTCAGGTTAACTGGATTAAGTTTCAATTCCTCTTAGGCAGGCTAAAAACCTAACTCCTGCTCCGCATTATCATAGCCGGAAGCATTGTTTCAATTCCTCTTAGGCAGGCTAAAAACAGGAAAAATTAAGGAAAAATAGTTTGACCAATTAAATTGTTTCAATTCCTCTTAGGCAGGCTAAAAACTATCATTATAGGAGAAGGTGACTATTTCTCCTATAAGTTTCAATTCCTCTTAGGCAGGCTAAAAACCGCCGATAACTTTCTCCGAAAGCCCACCAATCAGCCGTTTCAATTCCTCTTAGGCAGGCTAAAAACCAGAGGACAAAAATAGTTTCCAAATATATCGTGAGGGTTTCAATTCCTCTTAGGCAGGCTAAAAACCTAGAGAAGGTATAGTTAGCACTCAGGAAGGGACAAGTTTCAATTCCTCTTAGGCAGGCTAAAAACCATCGCTGACCAGATTGCCACCTTCACCCGCAATAGCAGTTTCAATTCCTCTTAGGCAGGCTAAAAACTTGAAAATACTGCTATACCAGCAGTAAGACAGTCATGTTTCAATTCCTCTTAGGCAGGCTAAAAACAAGGAGAGAAGGTTAATTCATCCCCTTTTTATGAAGTTTCAATTCCTCTTAGGCAGGCTAAAAACCCTGCCTGGAGAACCGGAGTTTTAGCAGGTAGTATGTTTCAATTCCTCTTAGGCAGGCTAAAAACCCAACAGTAAGACAGTCATTAAGTAAGGTAAAACGTGTTTCTATTCCTCTTAGGCAGGCTAAAAACTGCCTACAGGAGGCAAAGTATTTTTCGGCAGTGCTGAGTTTCAATTCCTCTTAGGCAGGCTAAAAACCCATGATAAATGCAAAAATATACCTGCGGAGATAACGGGTTTCAATTCCTCTTAGGCAGGCTAAAAACTGGATAAAGATTGGGCATTAACCCACCACCTTGCAGAGTTTCAATTCCTCTTAGGCAGGCTAAAAACATTGATTATAAAAGCAAAATTGCTGGCGTTACAGGTTTCAATTCCTCTTAGGCAGGCTAAAAACGGGAAAGAGCATAGATTTGCCACCAATACAAACCATAGTTTCAATTCCTCTTAGGCAGGCTAAAAACCTTGGGCCAATAGTACCATCACCGCCCGGTATGCGGGTTTCAATTCCTCTTAGGCAGGCTAAAAACTTGACTTTTCTATTGATTTTTTAAATCAATTAGTTTAGTTTCAATTCCTCTTAGGCAGGCTAAAAACGCGGTTACTAAAACTAGAACATTTATTGCCGTTTTGGGTTTCAATTCCTCTTAGGCAGGCTAAAAACCACGGGAACAAAAGCACTTGACGGCTACAATTTTTGAGTTTCAATTCCTCTTAGGCAGGCTAAAAACGGCTCTACAACCTCTACAACAACGCAGCAATTACAAGTTTCAATTCCTCTTAGGCAGGCTAAAAACCCCAAACCGTTTAAAAAAGTAAAGTGAAGGAAGCAGTTTCAATTCCTCTTAGGCAGGCTAAAAACTAGGGAATTTTGTGATCTGGCTCACGAATTACTTCAGTTTCAATTCCTCTTAGGCAGGCTAAAAACCGGTTCATATTCTTCCTCATCCCCCGTTCCGATGCCCGTTTCAATTCCTCTTAGGCAGGCTAAAAACCCGGGACCAGGGAGAGTTTATTCTCTGGATGAAATAATGTTTCAATTCCTCTTAGGCAGGCTAAAAACAAGTTTAGAAAATCTCTTAAATATAGAAGATGATATGTTTCAATTCCTCTTAGGCAGGCTAAAAACTCCGCAGTCCTAAATTTGTGGTGAACGATGAAGGTAGTTTCAATTCCTCTTAGGCAGGCTAAAAACTGTCCCTATCGAATCAATTGAAGAGGGTGACATCGTAAGTTTCAATTCCTCTTAGGCAGGCTAAAAACGGCTTTCATTTTACTGATAATAGGATACCCAAATTCTTGTTTCAATTCCTCTTAGGCAGGCTAAAAACAGAGCTGGCCTGCGGCGTTGAAGAAAGTGCAGGAACGTTTCAATTCCTCTTAGGCAGGCTAAAAACTACCTCCTGAATGGGTGACGCCAGTGATTGATCCTTGTTTCAATTCCTCTTAGGCAGGCTAAAAACACAGTTACCCATGTACTTGCAGTGCCGGGAGTAATTTGTTTCAATTCCTCTTAGGCAGGCTAAAAACCAATTTATTTGCCATAAAAATAAGACTTTCTCTTTTTCTTTCAATATCTTTTCGTATTTTTGGATCAGGTTAAACCCCAACAATTATTAACGATAAAACGGTGTGGTTTGTGGGTTCCTAAGTTTATCTGGTAACTTGTTAATTGTCGTCAAACCTCTGTGAGTTATACGTTAACAGGAGTCGACAGCATTATTTATGTCTTTATTCTTCATTCCTAAAGAATATTGCCCGGGCTACCTTTTTCTATGCCCATTATTTCCCTGGACGAATACTTTGTGGTTCTAAGGCTGTAAATAATTACAGAGTCTTCATCCTTTTTAATGATTCTCTCCAACTCCATTTTTAATTTTTTCAAGCTGGCTTCAGAAATCTCGCCCTCCAAGACTGAATTTTGCACCCAATGAAGATACTGCCGGCATTTTTTCAATACCTTCACAACGCGCTTCTCGTTTACATCATAAACAAGGATAATGAACAACTTGTCATATCACCACGCCGAAGAGAAACCAATAATATCTTAAGGTTATGGCAATGGCGACAAAAAATCAAGTAAATATTTACCACTGAGCAACAAAAGGTTGATATTCTTTTTCACCCATAAGGTGTTTCTCCAGTTTGTACAATTCTAATCTAACTAACCGACGATACGATATAGGTCGGCCAATTTCCCTGTGCGTAATTGTGGTTTTAAGTTTTTCCTCTAATTGCTCAACAAAACATTTTTTGCCCTTTTCTTTTAATATTACGCCTTCCGTGTCTCGCTCGAAGTCACTGATGGTAATCATTTTACGCCCTAAAAGTGTAAAAATCAACCGATCAATAATTATTGGTTTAAAAATTTCCGCTACATCCAGGTTTAGTGTAAAACGCCGGAAGTTAGTGGTATGTAAATAGCCGATGCGCGGATCCAAATGTGTCTTATAAATTTCACTTAGACAGATAGTATACATAATTGAATTGCCAAAGCTAATTAGTGTGTTTAGAAAATTTTTAGGGGGACGGCGGGTGCGCACATGAAAAGCGAAATCAGTATCGCCTATAATTTTATCAAATGATTTATAATAATACTCGCGCATGTTGCCTTCTATAGCCATCAGGGCAGCAATTTCTCCACAATCATTTATTCCGTTCATAAGGTTCTCTATAGAAGCTAAAGGTTCTGCTACTTCTTTTTCCCGGTTAGAATAATATTTTAGCACTTGACGAATATTCCTGGCGGCGCCGGCAACAAAGGAGCGGGCAATTGCCATACGTTTTTCCTCATCCAGATAGTATTCGGCCTGTCTTAAGATCATGTAACCCGAGTTAAGGTGCTCCCGCGGGTAAAAGCTGCCCATGTAATAGCCATAGTGGCTGAAATAATGAAGGATTATCTCTTTCTGAGAGAGAAACTCCAGAAACTTTTTGTTTACGTCCACTTCTCCAAAGACCATAATCTCGCCGGTATCTTCTACAGGGATGAATCGCCGGCCGCTCTCGGTATCAAAGTACAGAGTGTTATCTTTCCTTTTCAGTTCTCCACTGGAAAATATGTAAAGCGTCTTTTTCAACGATTAACACCATTCCCTTTGCTTTTATGACAAATAAAACCATGGGGCATTGCAAAATATAACCTGCTTAATTATACCATGTTTTTAGCTATCAAGCCCAACAAAACTCAGCATAAGCACATTTTTTACAATAACGGTTCTTAGCGGGCAGAGGTGGTTGTGACAGATAGAGAATACGCAAGATCTCCCGCCGTGTTTGGTCAAGTTCACGCTCTGTTTGTTCGTCCAGCACGACTTCTTCTCTCTTTTTCTCCTTCGGAAAGCGTAATTCCCCCCGTGCCTTAATTCCTCGTTGTTGCAGTTCACTTAGGTAAAAAGCCAACTGCATCCGAGCGCTTTGGCGGTAACGGGAACTTTTTTTAACTTCCCCAATCACCAGTTCACCATCGCCCATATGAAATACATCCATTTTGCTGTGCCCGACAACAAGCTCTTTTTTCTCCCTGGTGTAGGAATATTCCTGGATGAAACGTCCCAGGGAAACATTGGCGTCATCCTGATCGGGAGTAATTTGGTGGCCAATAAGCCATACTTCTCGCGGGCAAATGTAGTAATACCACACCAGCGTGCCGCTGACGTGGATGTCTTGTTCCGGCATAAAAAAATCGCCTCTTTTCAAAAATAAAACCGCGTTTGAACAGGATTACAGTAAAGCTTTCAAGACGTTACTAAATTTAACCACAGAAGACACAGAAAACATAAGTACCGGCAATTAGCTCTCAACCGCAGAGTTATCCTAAAATATCCAGATCCAGTCCCGTAAATTATATCTCAATAACAATAAAAAAGACACTTCCCCTCCGTAAAAGAAGTACAAGTTAATCTTCTGCGCACTCTCTGGCTATCTTCCTTATGCTATCAAATTTTCCTGTCTCCATACGTCTACAAGGACTCACCAACAGAAAAAATCTCCACTCCCAAACGCTTAAAATTATTCTTATCAAATGTAACCATCGTCCAGTTGTTACTTGCTGCCCGGGCTGCCAGGTAAGCGTCTACGAAGTCAACACGGCAGGTGGCATAATAGGATAGAGCACGAAAAACCAGTTCTCATTCTTCAACAATAACCTCTTCGGCATTTGCAAAAGCGCTAATCGTATCGGCTACCTGTTGCCTGGGGTACTTGTAAAACGAGTCCAGGACCCATACAATTTCAGCAATTGTAAGCAGATCAAGATGAAGTCTTATTTTGCCCTGCTGGGCCAGTTTCATAATCTGCAAAGCTTCTTCAAAAAGCGCCTCCTGGTCTTTTAGCAAGTAACGAAGAGCAACATTTGCGTCTATTAAAACTTCAAGACTCATTTTTAAGCCCTTTATGAGCAATCTTTTCGGCAATTACCCGCCGGGTTCCTTCCTCTTCCTCTTCCTCTTCCTCTTCTATCCCGGGAAAATTATGCCGGGGCTCTAAAATCCCGGCTAAATCCAAAAGTTTCTGGCGCTTGCGAATATGAACTACCAACAACCTATTAGGATCAAGCTGAAAAACAAGCTCATCACCTACCTTCAAGCCACAGGCATCTCTAATTACCTTAGGCACCTGCACCTGTCCTTTTCCGGTAATTTTCCCGACAGCTTTCAGCAAAATCAGCCCAGTCCTTTCTTTTTTTAATTTCTCTTTCTTTATTTAAATCAAGGTAGTGTCAATATCCTTGTGTAAAAACTTTTATCAAATAGCTTCCCTCTAAATATACTTATGGAAAAACTAACCTAAAATGATAAAAAGCATTAAATTTAAACAAACCACCTTGAATTAAAACCCA
>JJNX02000075.1 GCA_000681355.2 Peptococcaceae bacterium SCADC1_2_3 | reverse complement strand
AGTCTGGTGGCAGCAGCCTAAAAATTATCCACATGGAGATAACTTTCCCGATAAAATATCCTCAGTCCTAAACTGTGGAAAATAGGATAAGTATACTCATTATTATGGTAAAATGAGGAAAATAATTTAATCAATAGAGAAATATGTCATTATTTAATGTAGCGCAGTTTCAATTTACCCATTGAGAATGCTTGACCAATGACTAAAAAGCCAAAAAAGTTTACAAAGCAAAAAGCTTGTTTCACAATAGTATTTACATGTAGGATAGTTTGTGGTATATTGGTTTCCAAAAAGATTGGAGGGAATCAATATGCCACGGAAAAGCCAGAAAGCAAAATTGATTTTAAGTGAAGAAAAATGGGAACAGTTGCAGAAGATTGCCCAATCACGAAAGGCACCGCTTTCGGGAAGTGCAGCGGGCCAAAATTTTATTGCGATATTCAGAAGGTCTGCCGATTATAGATATCGGAAAGATGGTACATATCAGCAGACCGACGATTTACAAATGGATAGATAAGGCATTGGCGATGGGGATCGACGAAGGACTGAAAGACAAGTATCATCGGCCGAAGGAGACTGTGATTACGCAAGAGGCGAAGGCTTGGGTTATCAACCTTGCCTGCAAGAAACCGGCGGAGTATGGCTATGCTGCTGAGATGTGGACGCGGAGCGCTTTGGCGGATCATACAAGGAAATATGCTCCGGAAGCGGGGCATGATTGTTTGAAAAAAGCGGCCAAGGCGACGATTCTCAAGAATCCTTGAGGAACATCCGATACGTCCTCATAAGATGGCCTATTATCTTGAAAAACGTGATCCTGAATTTGAGCATAAGATGGCGGATGTTTTGTGCATATACAAGGAGATCAATCTTCAAAACGAAGCGGGAGAAACAGGTGTCACCCCGCCTGTTATTACCGTATCTGTGGATGAGAAACCGGGAGTGCAGGCCATCAAGAATATCGCACCGGATATCATGCCTGAGCCAGGGAAGCAATCCAGGATAATGAGGGATTATGAATACAAGCGCCTGGGAACATTGTCGATTCTGGCGGCTCTGGATTTGCATGATGGTCATGTGATTGCCCAGGTTCATGACAAACATCGAAGCATTGAGTTCATATCTTTACTTAAGGAGTTGGATGTTTATTATCCTGCCGGATCCACCATCCGTATCATCCTGGATAATCATTCCACCCACATTGTCTCAAGGAGACCATGAAATACCTTACGAGCAGACCGGGGCGATTTCTCTATGTCCATACCCCTAAACACGGCTCCTGGTTAAATCTTGTGGAAACGCTCTTCGGTAAAATGGCAAGAACATTTTTGAAGCACATTCGCGTGAATTCCAAACAGGAACTTAAAGAAAGAATCCTGTTGGGAATTAAGGAAATCAATGATTCTCCTGTTGTGCATCGCTGGAAGAAATTTGATTTTGCTCATGCTTTCTAATGTAAATTTTTTTGATGAAACGTTATACTAGTTACTAAAACGCTCATTTATCCTTCCTTGTTTGGATAACCTAAATGTTTACTATGCTTTAGTTTTTTATTGCCTTTTTTGGGGTAAAAATTGCCGTATTTTTTATAGTTTTTCATCCAGCGATTTAAGCTATCGGACAGGCTTCGGGCAGGCAGGATGCCTACCCTACAAGCCTGCCCTACTGAGACAATGTCATGCTTTCTGGCTACAATAGAGTTATTACCTGTTTCCTTTGCTTCTTTAACAATTTGCGTCAATTAAAGGATAAACTTAGAAAGTTCTTTATCGCTTCTTAAAGCTACGTGACAAATGTTCTTTAAAGGGTGACATTTTCTCAGAATAAAACTACCCCTTTGGGGGTGACATTTTCTCAGAACGTTGACAAGGGTTAAAAATATTATCTTGAAATTAGTCAGGTTTGTGCTACAATAAAAGTAATGATGTAAGGAGTTAAGGGAGTGATTGTCTTGGCAGGGTTCACCGAACAGAAAGCTAAATTTACGAAGCGCAAAGCAATATTGAACAGCACTGCGAAAGTAACAGCGAAGGGGCAGGTGACTATTCCTGCCGCTGTCCGCAAAGCGTTAAGCGTTAATGAAGGCGATGAATTAATCTTTGAGGTTAGCGACGGTATGGCTGAGATCCGCAAGCTGACAGCCATCGACAGGTTGTCTAAAGCGATCGGCCCCAGGCTGAGGGAGGCTTTTCCTACCCCGAAAGACTTCGACGCTTACTTAAAGGCCAACCGGAAGAAAATATTCGAAAGTATTTACGGGGAAATTAATGATAAAAGTGGCGATTGATTCAAATGTTTTATTCTCCGCCTTTGTCAACCAGGGGGGAGTTGCCCGTAAATTATTGGTTCTGGCCGGGGAGCAAAGGATCCATTTGGGTGTTCCGAAATATTGCCTCCTCGAACTTGAACCTGTCTTCCGGGACAAGCTGGAGCAGGATTGGGAGCGCCATTACCGGCAACTTCGAGACTGGGTAAATACTTATGCGGAAGAAATAATTTACCCCCGGGGAAAGATGTTGAACCGTTACAAAGATTACGTGGTTGGCGATGTTTTCGATGTTCCGGTGATTGCATCAGCCATCGAGTGGGGCGCAGAATATTTTGTAACGGGAAATTTCAAGGATTACCGGAAAGAAAAAGTAGAACTGCACTTGAAAATGATTTCCGTAAGACAGTTTCTTAACATATTTCAGGCAGAGGAAAGTGTAGATTAAAGCTTACCTTTTTCTCGTCTGGCGGACCGAATTATGTCCGTAGCCTGCTTCAAGCGAAAAGATGAACGAAAAGGAATAGCCGGGTTGGTAAGGATATCCTGGGAAGTGTTTTAGGGAGAGACAGGAATTCTTAATCAAAGTACAACTTATTTAGCCCCCTAACCAGATTTAAGTCCATCAGTCCAATTTGGTTAGGGAGCTCTAAGAAGGGTACGACCTGAACTTTGAAGCTGGCTGTATAACATTTTCTCATGGTTTAATTGTATCTTAAATTTGCCTTTTTTGTCATCTGAATTTTTGGGTCCATTATATTCGGAAGTCCAAAAACGATTTACCTATATTACCGTTGATGAGTACCAGGATATAAACTTGATACAGGAAAAACTTATAAAACTGATGGCGGGGAAGGAAAATAATATCTGTGTGGTAGGCGATGATGACCAATCCGTTTATCAATGGCGGGGATCTACGGTAGATAATATTATCAACTTCAAAGAACGATACCCGAAAGTATCTACTCATCGTTTACCCACAAATTTTCGTTCTACAGATGGAATCATTAACCTTGCGAATGAACTGATTAAGAACAACAACCCCGGGCGTCTCAAAAAATCAATGAAGTCATCGGATAAAAAATTACAATCCGGCGATATTTATAAAATCGAATTTCACTATCAGGCTGACGAAATCGAATTTATTATTGATCGAATCAAAAAATTGATCGGGACTGAATGGACCAACAACGATAATTCAAAACGTGGTGAAATTCTGGCAATTCTTGGCGTTTGCAGGGATAATATCCACTCTACACCATTGCCGTCAGGGAAGCGCTTAATCTTAAAGTAAACAAAGCCTATGTGCACTTTTTAGACGCTAAAAAACAGGCGCGGATTGAAGTATTGACCACGCCAAAGCAGTTGGATCTGGCAAACAAAACCATATCGGATACGATCAAAGGTATTACCACCCGGCGGTTCGGGCGGAATCCAAAAAACAAGAAAGTTTGCAGCAAGTGCGATTGGAGAAAATTTTGTCCTCAGAAACAGTAAAAAATAAGCCCTATCTTGGTCATCATAAACGGCTTCGGGAACGATTTATTAAATCGGGGCTGGATGGTTTTCACGACTATGAAGTCCTGGAGTTATTGTTGACTTTTGTATTCCCGAATCGTGATACCAAACCGATTGCCAAAGATTTGCTGGCAAAATTCAAAACGCTTGGCGGGGTGTTCAGCGCTGAAAAAGAAGAATTACAGGAAATCAAAGGCGTTGGGGAACGGACAGCCGTTTATCTGAAACTGTTGAATGATACGCTTGGTTTTGTATTCGAGGAGCAAGCCAGAAATGAGGAGATACAGTTCACCAAAACAGCTCAGTTATTTGAATACTTTAAAGCCACCATCGGCAATAAGAAAAATGAAGTGATGCGGACAGTGTATCTGGACAGCCAGAACCGGTTGATCCATGCGGAGAATTTAAGCGAAGGCACGGTGGCGGAAGCCGTGGCTTTCCCGCGTAAGATTGTGGAAGGCGCCTTAAAATACCGTGCCGTTAGTGTGATCATTGCCCATAACCACCCGGGCGGTGTGGCGGAGCCGTCGGATAATGACGATAAAATTACCGGGCAGATAAAGAACGCCTTGCAAACGGTAGGAATAAGTTTACAGGACCACCTGGTCATTGCCGGGAATGAATACTTCAGTTACCGGCAGACCGGGTATTTGGAGTAAAAATATTCGTAGAAGATATTATCATTGACAAGAGGATAAACTTGGAATTTTTGATATGGAAAGTGCCGTTTTAAGCGGTAAGATTACAAAAAGAGAAAAGGACGACCCTCGTGGCGTCAAATACGTAGTAATAGAAGAAAATTTAAAAAGACTACCGCTTACAGAAGAGCATTCAGAGATGGCAGGCTATTATTTTGAGGTCCTCGAAACGGTGGAAGAGCCAGAGGCAATTTATGAAGGCAAAGTTGGAGAATGTATAGCAGTAAGGCAGATAGAGAAAGGTAAATATATTGTAGTAGTATATAGGGAATTGAGTAAAGAAGATGGATTTGTAATTACTGCCTTTTTAACGAGGCGAAAGAAGCAACTTGAAAGGAGGCGAAAGATATGGCAGCAATAGAAGTAGAAAGAATATTGAATCTAGTACCTGATTTGCTGGAAGTGCCGTATTCAAGAATTTGGACTTCCTACGATAAAGAGGCTGATGTATTATACATCAACTTCAAGAAACCAAGCCATGCGGATGATTCTGAGCTCACTGATGATGACATCATAATCAGATATGAGAAAGGAGAGATTGTGGGAATTACTATACTCAATGCAAGTAAAAGGAAGATATGATATGGGCACGGCGTATATCACTTCGGATTGGTTGCGCAGTTGCCCGGAAAAAAGCCTTCATCACAAATAAAATGGTTTTGTTATGCTTGAAGATGTACCCGTAGGAATATGCGATAAGTGTGGTTACCGATATTATCATTCAACAATACTGAAAAGAGTTGACGAAATCGCCGAGGGCAGACAAGCTCCTGCAAGAACAGAAACTATACCAGTTGCTCGATTGGGATAAATATATAAGAAGCCTGACGGCGTATAACAGATGGTATCTTGCTTGGGTGTTTCGCATCTCTGCATATTAAATATACTTCGTAAAATTACGCAGGAAAGCGGTAAAATTCCAACTGATGATGAGTATTTTAGTTACCGGCAGACCGGGTATTTGGAATAGGATGATTGATATTGTTTTACTTTTGAAGTATTGTGAAGGCAAGCTGAAATTGGAAGGATCGGGGTAAAAAAATGAAGAAAAATCTGTAAAGGAGATAAGTTAATGGCAGAAATAAATTTATCACAAGCTGAAGCGGACGCGCTTATTCAAATGGAAAAGCATAAAACAAATAATGAACGGTGGGATTATCCTGGTCTTGGCAGTTCAATCTCTATTCCTTTAACTTCCGGTAACAAAAGGGAAAACTTTTTGCTTGATGTAAGCCGTGGCAAAATTGATCTTTTGAAAGGTACCTATCAAAATCGCTCCAGGCAGGTTATCATACTTGTGCGTTTGGATTTTGGAGGACAGCCGCATCGAAATCCTGATGGAGAAGAAATATTTTCACCCCATCTTCACATTTACCGGGAAGAATATGGCGATAAATGGGCTATGCCTGTGCCTGTTGATAGATTCCCCAATTTATCAAACTTATGGAAGACCTTAGATGGCGCTATGAGATTTTGTAATATTATAGAACCGCCAATAATTGAGAGAGGACTATTTTCATGATTGATGAAATTCAAAAATTATTAGACCAGTACCTGGCATGGTTGAAGGATAAAACAACTCTCCGCCAGGTTAAGGACTGGATTGAAATTACTACACCATATTTGGATCGTCATAATGATTATTTACAGATATATGCCAGGAGAGAAAATAATGGATTTCTTCTTACTGATGATGGTTATGTTATTGGAGATTTGCGTCGTTCCGGGTGCGAGCTGGAAAGTAAAAAACGTAAAGATCTTCTTGCGCTTACCCTAAACGGTTTCGGTGTTAAATTGGATGGTGATAATTTAGTAGCACAAGCCTCATCAGACAACTTTGCATTACGAAAACATAATCTGGTTCAATCTATGCTGGCAGTCAATGATCTCTTCTATCTGGCTGTCCCTATGGTAGCTAGCCTTTTTCTTGAAGATGTTACTGCATGGTTGGAATTGGTTGAAATCCGCTACACGCCTAAAGTCAAGTTTACAGGAAAGAGTGGTTATGACCATTTATTCGACTTTGTCATACCTGCGTCAAAAAAACAGCCTGAACGCATCCTGCAGGCAATCAATCGTCCCAGTCGTAATACTGCTCAAGCAGTGGCGTTTTCCTGGATTGATACAAAAAAAGTAAGACCTGCTAACTCACGGGCTTACGCTTTTCTAAACGATTCGGAACATACTCTAACAGGTTCCGTGCTGGAAGCATTGGAGAATTCTGTATGAAGTGGTCAAGAAGCAGGATGCTGCGGATCTTATTTTTAAATACATGGATCCGAAAGCATATAAAGATGATTTATTCACCACCCGCAAGAAGATCGAAGAAACAACCCGTCAGAAACGCATGCTCACCAGAGTTGTACCTGAAACAGGGCTGATTGCCCATCAGGAGATTCCCGTACCGGATCATTACCGCTATGCAATTAAGATGGCAACCGGTTCGGGTAAGACGCTGGTCATGGCAATGGCGGTTGTCTGGTCATATTTTCATAAAAAATTTGAACCTGATTCAGAGCTAAGCAAATCGTTTCTGATTATTGCGCCGAATATAATTGTATTTGAGCGTTTAAAGGAAGATTTTGAGAGCGGTAAAATATTTAAGGAATGGGACTTGATACCAAATGAATGGAAATACGACTGGCAGATGACCTATATCCTGCGGGGTGAAAGCAGAAAAACTTCCACGGAAGGAACGCTCTACCTTACCAATATTCATCAACTGTATGAGCCAAGAAACAACAACGGTGCTGACGACCCGGTAAATCGCCTGCTGGGACCCAAACCAAAAGAGGCTACCGGCTCCTGGGAAGAGGATCTGCTGGACAGAATTAAAGCCCATGGTGATTTGCTGATTATTAATGACGAAGCCCATCACGTCCACGACGAAGACCTGGAGTGGATGCAGGTCATTTTACGTCTGCATAATCACCTGAAAGTCAAGGGCTTTAAAGGAATATCCATACAACTGGATTTTACCGCTACGCCCAAGGATCAAAACGGGACCTTTTTTCCGTGGATTATTTGTGATTATCCACTTGCGCAGGCCATTGAAGACCGTATCATCAAGGCGCCTTTGATTGTTCATCAGACAGACAAAGCCGACCCGGAGAAATACGATAGTGCCAGTGTTGCTTATACAGAGTGGATCAGTATTGCCATTTCCCGCTGGAAAGATCATTATAAAGCATACGGTAAAGTTAAAAAGAAACCGGTATTGTTTATCATGGCCGAAAACACCCGTGATGCCGATGATATTTATGCGGCATTAAAATCCAAAGCAGAATTTAAAGGAGACGGCCAACTCCTTCTAATTCATACGGATAACAAGGGTGAGATTCAGAAGCGAGACCTGGAAAAAGCCAGAGAAGCAGCACGGTTAATTGACCGGCCGGAGAACAAGATAAGAGCCATTGTTAGCGTCATGATGCTGCGGGAAGGCTGGGATGTACGCGGTGTTTCGGTTATATTAGGTTTAAGACCCTTTACCGCCAAAGCCAATATTCTTCCGGAACAGGCTGTGGGTCGCGGGCTTCGTTTGATGAAAGAAGTCGGTCCGGATTATATTCAAATTGTTGAAATTGTCGGCACCCAGAAATTTGAGGAATTTGTCAAACAACTGGAAACGGAAGGTGTCGGAGTTGGTTATACACGGCAAACGCCGGATATGGGGCAATATGTTTTTCCGCATTCGGCAAAAATGGAATTCGATATTGAAGTTCCGTTATTAACGCCATCTTACACCCGCCAGATAAACGGGCTGGATGCTTCATTTATTGATGATTTGCCTCCTAATCCAAGAGGCTTAAAGGTAACCGAAGGAGTGATAAACAAGGTAGAACTGGTTGAAACGGTAACCCAAAAAACAGTTGCCCTGAAAAAAGTAACCATTGATGAAGCCGTTCCGGAAATCAATGAAATATTAATAAATTTAACCAACCGTATTTGCAAGGAAGCACGGATAGATGGGCACTTTGCGGTAGTTTATCCATTGTTGCGAAAATATTTGAAATATGTATTTTTCGGTCAGGAAGTAGATCTGGATAATAATAAGATCAGAAGATTATTCACGGATCCCCGGAACACGGCAGAAATTATTAAAACTCTGGCCAAAGCAATCGGCGATAAAAGTATTGCTACAATAACGGTAAAAATGAAGAGCGACCCGCTGCGTTTATCTGAACTTGATGGATTTTACTGGAAACGGATGTGGGCTGAGCAGGATAAAACCATATTTAATATAACCCCCTGTTTCAATGATTTTGAGAAACATTTTGCGCAATTTCTCGATCAGGCATACGATATTACCAAATTTGCCAAACTGGCCGAGACCTATACAAAGTTTTCCATTGAATACATCAATCACAAGGGCGCCATTGCATATTACTATCCTGATTTTGTGGCGGAACAGAAAGTGGGTAAAGAAGTTATTATGTGGTTGATTGAAACCAAAGGCCGGGAACAGGAAGATGTTCCATTAAAGGATGCCAGGACAGAAAGATGGTGTGAAGACGCTACTAAACTCACCGGCGTTGATTGGTGTTATCTAAAAGTTCCATATAACTCATATATGGGGATTACAAAAAGTTTGACTTCAATGCCTTATGCAACGCTTGACGAATTTTTGGGAAATCTTAAAAAATTATTGTCAAGACAATAGCCTCCTTATCAAATTTTGTTTTATTTTTCTTTTTTTGACCTATCAAGAAAATTTTTAACAGCATCTATAAATACCGTAAAGTTTACACTTATCTTTATATGTGCTAAAATAAAAGAAAGTAAAATATAAGTGGGGCGTTAAATTTAACGCCCCACCGGTAAGGTAAATTAATAGCAAAGAGGTGAATTAGGTGGCTTTAACCTTAGAAAAAAAGCAGGAGGTAATTAGCCGGCATAAACTGCACGAAAAAGATACCGGCTCACCGGAAGTCCAGGTGGCTATTTTTACAGAGAAAATCAATGTCTTAACAGAGCATTTGAAGGTTCACAAAAAAGATTATCATTCTCGCCGAGGTTTATTGAAAATGGTTGGTAAACGACGTTCGCTTTTAAATTATTTACGTGATCATAATTTTAAACGATACCGGGAATTAATTGAAAAACTAGGACTGCGTAGATAAAAATGAATTATGATTAAAAGCACTTTTAAAAATGGGTAATAAATTAAGTTTTAACAGGAGGTGTAGCATGTTAACGCAGCCGGTATTAAAAAAGAAGCTAGAAATAGGCGGAAGAACATTACAAATAGAAACCGGAAGAGTAGCCCGGCAATCTGGGGGCGCAGTGCTGGTAAGCTACGGTGATACAGTGGTTCTGGTTACAGCAACCATGTCAAAAAAACCGCGGGAAGGAATTGATTTTTTTCCGTTGACGGTGGACTATGAAGAAAGGCTGTATGCCGTTGGAAAAATACCGGGTGGTTTTATTAAGCGCGAAGGGCGTCCTAGCGAAAAAGCTGTTTTGTCAGGACGGCTGATAGACCGGCCGATTCGTCCCTTATTCCCCGAAAATTTTCGCCGTGAAGTACAAATTATAGTGACCGTACTTTCAATTGATCGAGATAATGTTCCTGAAGTTGCCAGCTTAATTGGTGCGTCAACGGCCTTGCAGATAAGTGAAATTCCTTTTCAGGGCCCTGTAGGGGGCGTTATTGTTGGTTTGGTTGATGATCAGTACGTGGTTAACCCTACTTTAAAACAGACAAATAAAAGTAAAATGCAGTTGATGGTAGTCGGAACAACTCAGGCCGTAATGATGGTAGAAGCGGGGGCCCAGGAAGTTCCGGAAGCAGATGTACTGGGGGGAATAGCCTATGGTCACGAAGTAATAAAAGAAATTTGTACTTTTATTACTTCCTTTCGGGAAGAAGCTTTAACTTTAGGGTTGGCCAAGCCCAAAATTGAACTGGAAAAACCTGATCTAAAAACAGAAATAGAAGCGGCCGTTATAAATGAACTTACCGACACCTTAACTAAAGCCGTTGAACATTGCCAGACGGAAAAACTGGGCAAAATGGAACGTGAAAACTACCTGGAAAAAACAAAAGCGGAATTGCTCCCGTCCTTTTTAAGCCGTTTTCCGGAAGAGGAAGTTTTTTTAAGTAATTTAATTGAAAAGATTGAAAAAAAGGTAATCCGGCGGTTTATTTTAAAAGAAGGAAAACGTATTGACGGACGCAGCCTTAAAGAAGTTCGCCCTCTTTATATGGAGGTAGGGGTACTTCCCAGAACACACGGGTCGGCCCTGTTTACCCGGGGACAAACCCAGGTCCTTTCTTCGTCAAAGACATACTTTAAAATTACCGCCTCTCCCTCGTCTTCTTCGTCTTCTTCGTCTTCTTCGTCTTCTTCGTCTTCAACGCTTTCCTCTTCTTCCAGGGACAATAAAACGGCATATTTATTGCCCTCCACCGTCAGTTCATCCACAATAAAAAAATCTT
>JJNX02000074.1 GCA_000681355.2 Peptococcaceae bacterium SCADC1_2_3 | reverse complement strand
GTTCTTCTCCGTAAGTTTCTTAACTTATAGGAAATATTTATTTAACAATTAGATATAACCAATTTTTAACCAATTTTTAACCATTCTGTAACCAATTTATTGTTTTTACTGGTTATAATGTTAATGAATTAAGTAATGGAAGAATTAGAAGGGAGAAATGATCTTATGCTAAAAAATATGTCTTCTGGCCATTTTTGCTTTCTTGGCTTTCTTTACCTTAACCGGCTGCTCTTTGCAAAATAAGGCTAAGATACCCTTTATGATTTTCATTGATGAAAACTTTATTCCTGGAAGAGAGCCAACTGAAGCAGAACTGCAGCGGCCGGACAGAAAAAAGGCTATCCTGGGATTTTGGGATTTGGAAACCGGAAAAGTTTCTTTTGCGGAAAAACCCTTATTTAGAATAGAAATGATTAGCGCTTCACCTGATATGTACTGGGACGGCGGCAGAAGAGTCGTCCTCACTACAACGCCTTATGAAGCATCCTCTGTGATCATAAAAGACCCTCACCCAAAATATGCCGTTGAGAAAATAATTTTTCCTGCCCGCCCCGGAATAACCCTGGCCTTGTCTAATTCAAGCGCCGTAATAAACGTTAGCATTCGTGAGGTCCCAGAGGAACGGGGAAAAATTTTCGTGGAAATTCGCCAAAAGGATGATGTGAGAAAAACCACCTTAAAAATCCCTCCTTTTCCTGGTGAAGATCCCTATCCACCCCACATCTTCATGCCTTTCGCGCCTTTGTTGATTTCCGGAAGCCCGGAAAACTATAACCTGCTGATCACCTATGAATGTTCTTTTCAAGGAAAACACGGCGCCAGCCTCCTTTTAGCCAATGTCCGGGGGGATAAGGTCAACTGGAAAAAGGTAGAAGGGGTCAAGAGGGGTTATATTGCTGGCGCAGGGTCGCAACAGGCAATACTTGGCAAAAGTATATACTTAGCCACAGACATAGTAGAGGTTATAAACCTGGAGAGTAAGCCCTTGGCTATTAAAGATTATAAACCGGCTAATGAACTTGTCCGTCAGGTAGAAGATAAGGCTTTAAGGGCACTTGAAGGCAGCCTTCAACTCTCTCTTGGTTCTTTTGGAAATACCTTACTGGTAGGCGCTCCTTTAAGCAGTGAAGAGCATGTTATCTGGGCCATTCAAGATAACCAATGTCAAGGCAAAATGTATATTGACCGAAAACAGCAAAAAATAATGGTTTACCGGAAAAATATTTTAACAGATGAAAAACCCCTGCCGGAAGGGTCTTGCGGTTTAAGGTGGCCCACGCAAGACTGCGGCACCCTCTGGAATTATATACCTTAAACAAGCAGCTAAAAAACCTTGCACCAGTAAAGTCAGGTGGTGATGGTAAAAGGCCCTGTTTGTTCAACTAAAACTACTTTGAATTTAAATTAAACTTAATATTTACCAAATTTCTGCCTTTAGGACATAAATCAAAAAATAATTTTTTCTTACGAAGCAGATTCTTATTTTGCCGCCAAGAGAGATTTTTTGGTCTTCCTTCTATTCTCTTTCCCGCCAGCGGTAGCCCAGGCCCCAGATTGTTTCAATAAAACTGGGGGCAGTGGGGTCGTCGCCAAGCTTTGAACGCAGGCGGTGGATGTAAATGTCCACTGCTTTAGGTTCGCCAAAATAATCTTTGCCCCAAATGTGGTTTAACAGTTCATCTCTGCTAAAGGCCCGCCCAGGGTTACGGGCCAGAAAATAGAGCAATTCAAATTCCCGGCTGGTCAGTTCAATTTGTTTTCCTGCTTTTTTAACCTGCCTGGCAGCCGGGAAAATTTCTAAATCATCACAAGACAGGACAAAATTTTTGGCCGGGTAAAGGCGGCGTAAAACCGCTTTGACCCGAGCTACCAGTTCTAGGGGGTTAAAGGGCTTAACCACGTAATCATCCGCCCCCATTTCCAAACCCTTTATCTTATCCATATCCTGGGTGCGGGCAGTCAGCATGACGATGGCTACCTGGGGGTATTCTTCCCGCAGCACCCGGCATACTTGCAGGCCATCCATTCCCGGCAGCTTTAAATCCAGCACCACCAAGTGGGGCACTGTTGTTTTAATTAACTTTAATGCTTCCTCTCCGCTGGCTGCTTCCAGCACCAAAAAATCACTTCGCTCCAGGTTAATCCGTACAAAGCTGCGGATAGGCTCTTCGTCTTCCACCACGAGAATTTTTGCTTTTATCTCTTTTTTATCAGGAATTGGGTCGGACATTTTGCTCCCCCGCTTTTATTTACCGCCCGCTTTATTTCGATAAATTTTCCCTACCAGCCACTGCCCGTTTCTTGGGGTAAACTCCACCGTTACCCCGGCCGCAGGGCCACCGGTAATGGTAAAAGGCCCTGTTTGCTCGGCTAAAGCCTCTTTAAATGTCAGAAGCCACCTTTGCCCTAAAGGTTTTTGAACCAGGCCGTACCTTTTAGCCTGTCCTAAAAGACCGGCACTGGTCACCAGCTTTTCTGCCTCCTTTTCTCTTCCGGTGCTCAGGCAATAAACCAGTTCCACCAGGGTATTGTAAGCCGAAGGTAAGGTGCGGGCTTCTTTAAGCTCGTAGCGGTCGTTAACCCGCTGCCAGGTATCCAGGAAATAACGGTGAGGTCCCGGGTTGCTTTCGTGAAAGATTTCGTCTTTACCGTCACCAACCCCCCAGGAGTCATTCTTTAAAGTAAATTCCTCTAAGCCAGGCCCTATAAAATTAAGCTCCCCGTGGCTGTTACGCCACTTATGGCTCTCGTCGGAGCGCCAGAGCACCTGCCAGCCACTTTCTTTTAACCACCACAGGTAAAAGACCGGCCGGGGGGTGCCGCTGCCGCCAAAGGCGCCGTCGTAAACCACACCCAGTTCCGGGTACCGGTGGCCTGCCGCATCAACCTTTAGGGCCATCCTGGCCTGCCAGGCAGCCCGGCTTTGGTCCAGCCCGTGGCTGGCGGCATCTAAACTATAAAGCACCTGGGATTTTAACCGGCCGTTCTCCACCCAGTATATGCCGTGGGCCTGCATGGTGTTAGTAAAACCTTTTTCTACCCCCCAGTCAATAAGAAAAAGATATGGTATACCAGTTGGCTGGTGTCCTTGAACCTTAGTGCAAAAAAGGGTGAGTTCTTTTTCCCCGGGAAGCTTTTGTTCTTTAGCCCAGTTTTTAAAGTTTTGACATTTGGTTTCAAAATATTCTGGTTTTGTGCCTGCCCAGTAATCATAAATTTTTTCAGAGATTTCTTGCAAAGGCAGGCGGGTAAGAGCTTTTTGCGGTTTATCCCAGTCTGGCGCCCAAGTCAGGGCTTTTTGAAAATGTTCTTTAGCCAGGTCTTTTTTGCCTATGCCCAGGTAAGCTTCCCCCGTGCAGCCGGGTTATTTCCCTGCTCAGGGAAAGACCAAGCCCACTGCCTCTTTTGGCGGTGCGTCCCTGGTAAAAGCGTTGGCCAATCAAGGGAAGTTCTTCCGGAGGAATGCTGCCGCCGCTGTCCGTTACCTGGATGGTGGTTTCGTTTTCTTTTTGAGTTACTATAATCTCCACCTTGCCCCCGGCAGGGGTAAATTTAAAGGAATTATCCAGTAAATTAATCAGTACCTGCTTTAAGCGGTCAGGGTCGGCCAATACAGGCTTTAAGCCCTCAGCTAGCTTAAGGGTGAAATTTAAGCCCAGGCGCCCGGCCCGGGGGCGCATCTGGGACACTATATTTTCTAAAAACGGCTTTAAATCAACTTCCTTTTTGGATAAAACCAGCCGGCCGGATTGCAGGCGGGAAAAATCCAAAAGTTCTTCTACCATGGTAGTTAATCTATCTGTCTCCTGATGGATGATCTGCAAGCCCTGCTCCTGTTCTTGCCGGGAGGAATTTTCCTGCTGCAGGGTAACCACCCAGCCTTTTATGGAGGTTAAAGGGGTGCGCAGTTCGTGAGAGACGGAACTAATAAATTCGTTTTTCAAGCGTTCCAGGCGGCCAAGTTCGCCAGCCATGTAGTTTAAAGTATCGGCCAAGTGCCCTATTTCATCTTCATATCTTTTTTTAACCTGTACGGCCAGGTTGCCGCCGGCGATTTTAGCCGCCGCGGCGGTAATTTCTTCCACTGGAGCAGCAATGGTTTTGGCCAGCCTAAGCCCAATTAAAACTACCAGGATGACCATGACGGCACCCAAAAGCAAAAGCCGGGAGAAAAGTCCCCAGAACATTTTTTCTAAAGGTTTAAGGGAACTCATGTAGCGTACTACTCCAATTACTGCGCCGTTATTTTTTAAAGGGGCGGAAACGGCAATTACCGGCTCGGCGGATAACCTCCCTTGCCAGGCAGTTATTTTACCGGTCAGGGCTCCTTTAAGGTCATCGCTAAGCAAAACAGGCTCTGAAAGTTCGTTTATTGAGTCGGCTAAAACAGAGCCACTGGCACTAAATACTTGCTGGCGGGCAGCACTAACGCCAAAAAGCCCTTCTAAAAGAGCCTGGGCTTCGTATTCCAAGGGCTCTTTTCCCATATATTGCTCGTAAAAGTTTGCGGCCAGCCTGGCTTGCTGCTCCAAAATATCACGGATGTTTTTTAAATAGTAATAGTGTATACCGGTTAAAAACAAGCCCTCAGTTATTACCATAATTATCAAAGCCAGAAGCAAATATGTTCCTACCAGACGGCCCCGGATGCTTTTAAACATTTTTTCTTCCTCTTCCCCCTTTTTCCTTTACTTCGTCGCGAAAATATTATATCAGGGGTAAAACGATAACCTCAACCTATTCAAGGATGCGAATGCCGTCAAATGAAAACATTGAAATATGGCGCCCGCGCCGCCACCAAGTATGAAAATTATGCTACAATTTCCTTGGGTCGTCTCGCGAAGCTCGTTTATTCTTGTAAAAATTCAGGAATCGCACACCCAAGATATGACAACTCGTAACATGATGCGGAATTCCAGATATTATAATCATCGCCATTCCGGCTGTTTTAATTACATTATACTCATCATACTCATCTTTCACCTTTTAAAAATGTCAATGATTAATGTTGTAGGTTCTTAGGCTATATGGCGGCGCACCTCTAGCCGACCGATAACATT
Source organism: Peptococcaceae bacterium SCADC1_2_3 (assembly GCA_000681355.2). Classification (GTDB taxonomy): domain Bacteria; phylum Bacillota; class Desulfotomaculia; order Desulfotomaculales; family Nap2-2B; genus SCADC1-2-3. Next base: position 5,996 of record JJNX02000074.1, on the reverse strand, counting down.
GGTTATTGTGAAAAAATTTTCTTTAAAAAAGGAACCAGAAGGGCATTTAATACGTCTATATAATTAAAGTAAAAATTTTTTGAAGGGAGGTTTTTTACGGTGAAAGTGAAGAGGAAGTAGTTAATATTAATTGCCTTGATGATCTTGTTTACGGGCGGGTGCAGCCTTAAAACAAATTCTGAAAACCTGAAGGATCAGTCACCCTCACCGCAAGAAATAACAAAAGAAGTTGGCGAAATAAGAATAACTACAGGCGGGCAAAAAGGCAAAGAAGGTACAGTGCCGATGCCGGAAATAAAAGAACCCTTATATGACCATTAAATCTTAACCATTTAAAACAAGTTTTTGATTTCTTAATTAACAGGATTAATAAAAAGAAAAAGTTGAAAGGGGTGATATATGCGATGGGACCTGATCTATTTTCATTAGTTGCAATGGTTATAGGTCTGGTTATGCTTTGGAGAGTGATGAGGGCCGTTGAATCAATTGCCGATTCTATAAAGAAAAAAGAAATAGTAGAAAACAAACCTCCCTCAGATAGATAAGTCGGCTGAAGAGCTGGTCAATCAGGGATATGAAGAAAGGCGCGAGTTGGTCGGACAGTAGCTTGAGGCGTGGACAATAAGCATCAAGAAAACCGGAGCTTTTATGAGTTCCGGCCGGTTCAAAGGGTAAATAGCATGAACAAAGAAAACAAAAGCATCTCTCCGGAAAATATTTAGTAAAAAATTAAAGAAATAAAAGGAAGGTGAACAAAATGCGCCTTAATTGGCCGCCCTATCTACTCTATATCCTTATTGCCCTTTTACTGCTGGCTCTTTTTCCTGCCTGTGCCCTGACGGAGGTAAAACCGGCAGTTTCCCTGGAGCAAGCCATCCGCACTGTCAAGGTAAACTTTACCATCCCGAAAGAATATACCCGGTTTACTTCCAGTTATACCAGCGAGCAAGACCGCCAGTTCCGGTCTTTGAATTGGAACGCGCCGGAAGAACCGGGTGGAAGTTTTAACGCCCAGGTGGATGCCCAGACCGGAGAAATTCTGAACATGAACACCTGGAAACCCGAGAAGCGTCCTGAGCCAGGTCTGAGAATTCCGGCCGTTTCTGAAGCCAAAGCTCGTCAGGTAGCCGATGAACTTTTAAGGCGGCTGCTCCCGAAACGTCTGCCGAACCTGCAGCCCATATCCACTGAAGACCAGTTAATCCCTTTGTACGACGGGTCGTTCACCTATACTTTTCGTTGGCAGCGGAAAGTCAACGGTGTCCTCTTCCCCGGTAACGGAGTGACGGTGGGAGTGCGCGGGGATGACGGCCAGGTAGCAAGCTATAATCTTGACTGGACGAAAGACTCCCTTCCAGCCGCCGCCGGGGCTATTTCTCCCGCAAAAGCACGGCAAGCCTTTGAGCGCGCGGGTATGCTGGAGTTGCAGTATTTCCTGTCTCCTTCCCCGCGGCCCGTAACCGCCGAAAATGAGCAAAAGCGGCGCGTGCAACTGGTTTACCGGCTTTACCATCTCTCCGGCGGAGTAATTGACGCCTTTAGCGGTGAACCACTTGTTTTGCCCGGAAAATGGCTTCGGCAAAACGGCGCTGATTACGGCAAGGACCAGAAGGTAGGCGGGAATAAAATGACGATTCCTGGAAACACAGTGGTACCTTTAAGCCCGGAAGAAATTAAAGAAATTGAAAAAACGGCCAAGCTTATCACTAAGGAAGAGGCCGTGGCGAGCGTAAAGAAGTGGGTAGCAGTGCCGAAAAGTCTCACCCTGGAACAGGCCAACCTGGCCAGCCACTGGCAGTCACCTGATGTTCGCCTATGGCACTTGAACTGGCGGGCGGATAAAAATGGGACTTCAGGACCCCGGTATATGAGCGCTCAGGTGAACGCCCTTACCGGAGAACTGACGGGGTTTGATCTATCCTTTCCGTCCGCCGGCGCAGAAAAGCCCGGCAAACTAGACCGCGCTGCCGCGCAAAAAATGGCTGTGGAATTCTTACAAAAAATCCAGCCGCAACGTTTTCGGGAGGTAAAGCTGGATGAACTATACCCGCCCGACGAACCCAGAATCTTAAAGAAAGGACAAAACCCGCCGGACCAGTTTTTTAAGTACCGCCGGGTAGTCAACGGCGTTCCTTTCCCTGACGACGGGATGACTGTCCGGGTGGATACGGTGGCTAAACGCATCATTTACTATAATCTTGAATGGTCCAACCTTGCTTTTCCTGCCCCGGAAGGTATTCTTGGGACTAAGGTGGCCACGGACGCATTTTTAAAAATCCGGCTCTTAACCCTTTCTTACGTCCAGGTTTACGGACCTTCCGGTCCTGGTGAAGTGCGGCTGGTGTATCAGCCTTTAGCCGCTCCCGGTATACCAGCATCCGATCTTTTTGATGCCCGTACCGGCGAGTTCCTGGACGGAGAAGGAAAGCCCCTTTCCCTGCGTCCCCAGGCCTACCGGTTTAATGATATTGCCGGGAACTTTGCGGAGAAAGAAATCAGCTTGCTGGGGCGGGCCGGCCTCTTTGGCGAATACGGTGACGCCTTCCGCCCCGGAGAAAAAGTAACCGTAGTATCTTTGCTGCGGGCCATGCTGATGGCCAAAGGAAATCTTTGGGACGGCGGGAAACTGACAGACCAGGAAATCTTAAAACGCGCCCGGGAGCAGGGGTGGCTAAAGGAAGATCTCCCGCCAGGCGGCACGGTAAACCGGGAAAATCTGGTTAAGCTGCTGGTCCGCATGTTAAACCTGGACCGCGCCGCCCGGGTACAGGGAATCTACCGGGTGCCTTATGCGGACGCCGCTTCCCTTTCACCCGGTTCCCTGGGCTACGTTGCCCTGGCCTGGGGGCTGGGGATTGTGAAGACCGACGAGGCTAACTTTGTTCCCGGCCACGAGGTAACCCGGGCCGAAGCAGCCGTCGCCCTGGTGCAGACATTGAAGGCTGTTCAAGAGTGAGTTTAGAGGATGAAAGAAAGGCGTTGATTGCCGGGCACAGGCGCCTCATAACAGTAGAACTGTCCCGGGATCCTGGGGCATTTAACTCAACCATATCTTTGAGCCCCATTTCTCAACCATCGATTGAAATATTTTTTAAAAATGTATTGACATACCCACCCACATGATGTAGATTAATATTAACCCACGTGATGTAGATTAAAAAAGGGGTTTTTTATGAAAAAACTGCAACGGATATCGAAGGAAAAATCAAAACCACGGAAACGATGGAAGCATTGGAACAAAAACTTACCGGAAGATCCTTTTTTCGCTGCCATAGGGGGTTCATCATCAACCTGAACATGGTAAAAGAGGTACAACCCTGGGGCAGAAAAACAGTTAGAAATAAGTAAAAACAACCTAAAATATTAACCGAAACGTTACAATTTCTTAACCAAAAATAAACATTTTTTGGTATAATGCGTTACCAGATAAAAGTAAAAGAAGCAACTCCCTAAGGGGGGTTGATTATAAACAGCCCAAAACTTAAAAGGAGGTGGGAGCGGCAAAAGGAAAAAATATTTTAGCGGCGGAAAGTAGGTTAAGGTAGAGGAAGGGGCAATTGATTTAACACGCAACTGGGTAAATGAAGTATACAATGAGAAGGGTAAATTATTCACCGCAAATCTTAAGGAAGTCATTCCACTTGTTGTAGCCGAAGTCGATCTTGACGGCAATACTAAAGAAGAAAAGGAGGAAACGTTTGCATATTCGGTAAGATTTGCCAACATGTATGACGGAATTAGAATACGTGGCAACTTTTACCTTGCTTTGGTTGATAACGAAGGAATTGCTTCCAGTATGTTGAAGTGGAACAATTTTTCTAAATCCACTGCTAAACAGACTGTAGAACCTCTATCATATGAGAAGGCAATTGGGATTTTATCAGAATCAATTAATAAAAATCCTGATCCTGCAATGCAGGTATCTGATGATAGCATAACCATTAATAATGCTGAAATTGTATATTCTGATGAAATAACAAAAAATGGATAATATCATCCAACGTGGCAATTTGACATGGCTGATGGAACTACAGTTTTAATTGACTGCTTTGATAATCAAATTCTTTCTATAAGATAATAAAAACAGATAAATCATGTAAAGGCTTCTATTTTTTGAAGCCTTTACATGATTTGTGTTCAAAATATACCGTATATTTAATATATACTACCGGTGTATTAAGCCAAATAATAAAAGTGAAACGGAAACTAAAAAAGCTTGGAGATGTAACATTATGAATTCTATGAAAATTAAAATACAGATTGCTATACCCGTATTATTATTCTCTATCTTGATCAGCGGTTGTACATCCATAAAAAAGGAAAATAATATAAGTAATGATGTACAGTCTGCTTCGTCATCCCAGGAAAAATTGATTAAGCTATACTCAGATGATCAATTTGGCTTTATTGATCTATCAGGACAAATAGTCATAAAACCACAATTTGATTATGTGACGGATTTTCATGAGGGTATGGCTATTGCCGGAACAAAGGAAAACAAGTTCGGATTTATTAATCTAAAGGGAGAATGGACTGTGCCGCCGGTTTATGATGACGTCAGGGAGTTCAATGAAGGAATGGCAGCAGTCTATTCATCCGATAAGGGCTGGGGATTTATTGATTTAGCCGGAAATGTGATTGTAAGACCGGTATACAATGACGTGCGAAATTATTGTAATGGTATGGCAGCAGTGTGTACATTGAAAAGAGACGGTTCAAATCTCTGTTATTATTGGGGATTTATAGACAAGGCAGGTACTGTAGCCGTAAGGCCGCAATATATAGGCGCGAATGATTTTTCTAAAGACGGTACCGCAGTAGTACGTAAGATTCCTGAAGATAACCTTGATACAACTATTGCAGCAGTTATAGATAAATATGGCAATATAATTATTCCTTTTGATTTTTCAAAAATATCCGACCCTTGGAATGGAATCCGGGTAGCAAGCCCGATATGTGATATGGGTGAATTTAAAGCCGGTCTATTGGATAGTAACGGCAAGTGGCTTTTAGAGCCTGTTTACCATGGTATGGGTAAAATAGAGGATGGGTTGGTTAAAGCAACTATTATCCGTGAAGGCCGGGGTTATGGAGGAATACTCAAGATGGATGGTTCATGGCTGTTTGAACCTGTTCATAATATAGTCCATTCATTTCAAAATAACATGATAGTATGCGGAGATATATGTAATTCAGGTAATGACCCGGATATTATGTCGCTATATGATTTAAAAGGAAATCAGCTGCTTGGGGGGAAAACTTTCAACAGAATAGATATTTTAACAGACAAACTTGTATTATGTAGTGAGTATATAGATTCAGATACACCTATGAAAGCTCAGGTATATTATACAGACGGTTCATTGGTTGTGCCTGATAATACAGTGACATATGCCTATCCATTGGAAAACGGCCAGACAGCTGCCTGTATAGGTGAGTTAAGGAATAGAGCAAGCTGGGGAATACCAGATTTTTGCGGGGGGTGGCTAGTTCAACCGCAATATTACAAAATATTAACATTTAATGGTAAAAAGGGTGCTGGTATTAAGATTATCGAACATGAAAAAAGTTCAGATGGTATAGTTACATTTGTAACTGAAATTTTTAATCGTGATGGTGATATTATATATGTTTCTCCGGAAGTCTATATGAACTATGATGATTTTACTAAAGCATACAAGTAAATTTACTGCTTCTTTTCTATATATTGTATTGTATGTGAATGGGGTCAGGTCTTGAAATATACTAATCACCGGGCTATAGTTATGACTAAAGAAAATGGAAAGTGGAAAATCGTAAGAGTCTCTGTTCCTTCAATAAGCTACTTAATTGATAAAGGTTATGGATTTGGTACTTTTGATGAACAAAAGGTAGTGTCAATATCCTTGTGTAAAAACTTTTATCAAATAGCTTCCCTCTAAATATACTTATGGAAAAACTAACCTAAAATGATAAAAAGCATTAAATTTAAACAAACCACCTTGAATTAAAACCCA
>JJNX02000073.1 GCA_000681355.2 Peptococcaceae bacterium SCADC1_2_3 | reverse complement strand
TGGGGCCGGTCATCCCGGAAGAAGACGCACCCGGTGCGCAGCATGGATACAGGCGCATTGCAGTAAACCCGTACATTGTCTTTTACAGGGTGTTGGAGGATCGCATTGTAATCGCCAGAGTACTGCATGGACGGCAAAACTGGTTACAGCCCCTATTCGGTATTCCCGACGAAGAATAACACCGCATGATAAAGCCGCAGAGACCATGTGGTTTTTCATGTCCGAGATGTGCGGCCCAAACGTCCCGCATCACCTGCACCCAAAGGCAACAAAAACCTTGGCAAATGCGACTTTTAACAAGGCATATGTAAGTGTAAAAAAACGGCTCGGCTTTGGGTGTCAGCGTGTATGCGATTGTTGGGTGATATTCTTAAGAGCTTCATTCACCCATGCGTTAAGGCTTTTCCCTGTCTTCCTTGCTTGTATGGCAATTGTTTTATGAAGTTCTGGATCTACACGAACTATGAACTTACCAGAATACGGTTTTTCAGGATCTTCTCCTCGTTCAGCACAGAATTTAAGATAATCTTCGACTGAATCATGAAAATTTTTCCGCAACTCTTCAACTGTTTCACCCTCAAAATTGATTACATCTCGCAAATTAATGATTTCTCCGTGAAAAATATTAGCCTCGTCATCAAATTCAACCTTTGCAAAATATCCTTTATATTCCATCATGGTTTCACCCCCGCTTCTTGCAAGTATCTACGGACTGACTTTATTGCCCCCTTGTTAGTTAGCAGTAAATATAGATTCAATATCCAGCCTGGAAATATCCGAACTTTCAGGTCTTTCGAATATGCGTTTCAAAGTTCGCCGCTGCTTTTTGTTCATAGTAATATTATATCATTGTTTGATATTATGTCAAGAAGGTATTTTTTACACATAACGATTATTATATTGGATCAGTTCATTCCCTCAATTTATGGTTAATGATACTATATTTTAATCAAAGAAACAAGTAATTTTTGAAGAAAAATCTTCTTGACTGCCCTAATTGGTCCAGGACTGTCAAGGGGACAGGTACATTGACACTTGTTAAACCAGAAAAAAATAGGTTGATGGTGTGTTGGCCTGGAAAAATAGGTTAGGATTTAAAGGTTTTGATTATTACCCCTGTACGTGATAAGGGGCGCGAAAAAAAATTCAGGCAGGCCCTGGCTAAGGTAAATACTAATCATACCGTAACTTTGAAGAAACTTGCTGAATAAATTATTTATGGAAAATATTCTTTTTGTTACCCTGGATGAGGCTGTTGAAATTCACCGGGACCAGATTGAACGCTACGGTCGCAGGTCAGGTATAAGAGACCTATCCTTATTACAATATTACAATATGCCCTGGCCGTGTCCGGGGCATCTTTTGAGGGTGTGTTTCTCCATACAGACTTGTTTACAATGGCAGCAGCTTATGCCTTTCACAGAGGAACGGGTAAGACTTCTGCCGGAGAAATCAAACTTTTCCCGAAAGAGGGATTGCGACGGTACTGGTCTTAAACCGTGAAATGGTGAAAAGGATTGCATTGCCAAGGGACCTGTCACCATGACAGGATAGTGACAGTAACAGTGTCCTGTCATGACAGTGCGGTCTGAAGATGAGTAGCTGAGGAACATTATCGGATATAACACAGCCTGTTGGCCCATCATTGTCACCAAAATTTTCTATTTTATTGATTTTAGGCATAACGCTGCGGCTTACCGGGAGCCAGAACTATCGGCAATCCGGTGGAGCCGCAGCGTTATGCCATGGCTCACAATTTCTTGGTTCTGAGTCGTGATTTCCATGTTTCCGGCTCTCTGCTCAGATGCATGACCGCAACAATGAGCAAAGTCTCTTTCCTAACCTGGTAAATAACCCCATAAGGGAATCTGTTGGTCCGGCAACGGCGGGTACGTTTTGACAGCTTGAGCCAAGCGTCAGGGTACTGGACTATTCGTTCAAGCGTCCTCTTTACCTCTGCAGCAAATTCGTAGCCAAGGCCTTCGCTCTGAATATTGTAATATGAGATAGCATCTGTCAACTCGGCTCTTGCGGGAGGAAGGAATGCGATTTTCATTAACGTCTATTCTTTTCGATTTCTGCAAATACATCTCTTGCCGGAATTGCCGCCATTTCACTTCGCTCGAAGGCATCAATTCGGTCTTCTACTTCTTCAGCCCATAAGGCATCAATCTTTTTCCCAGACTGGAACTCAAAGCTGGTCAGAAGGTTTTCGACCAACTCGGCACGCTCCACCAGCGGCAGTTTTAGCGCCTCAGCAAGAATTTGCTTCCCATGTTTTGGCATAGGCCACCACGCCTCCTTTATTTCCTTGATCTGATTGTATTTTAGCACACTATGGAAGTATGCTCTAATTATTTTTTTGGCCTAACTACCGTTTATATGGTTTCCGGATAAACCCATACTCAAGTTTTGCTTCCGGATAACACACTGTTGCGTCTTTCCGGCAACACACTTTATTCCAATGGGTTAGGGGCATGAATGCCGAAAGTCCGCTTCTTATATGGTTTTGCGCATAACACGCATCGCATTCTTCCTCATAAAGGCGTCCACCGGGCCCTTGGTAACCCGGCCCTCAAGATTCAGAACATGGGTATAGATCATGGTAGTTCGGACATTGTTGTGTCCCAGTAGTTCCTGTACGGTTCGGATGTCATACCCGCTTTCGAGCAAGTGCATTGCAAAGGGATTGGCGGAGCGTGTGGCAGGTCATCCGTTTGGCGAAACCGGACTTGCCAACGACCTGCCTGAATGCCTTCTGCAAGATGGATTCATCCAATGTATTAAAAATTATTCTAAACCACAAAGAGCTTAATGTCAAAAGAAAAAGTGGTTTTGTATTTTTGTATTGATGAAGGAAAGATTTAAGAGCGAAAACATTGAAGATGAAAATTACCTGTTAACAGCGATAAGATATGTCCGTCAAAATCCTTTAAACCCAGGTATCGTTATTGTTAAGTTACTACTCAGGTTGTTTAGGCTATAGGCTGTTAGTTACTTCGTCGGCCAGTTCAAACGCTCTGAGCTTTGTATGATCGTGCATAATTTCCTCCTACAGGCTATCCATCTGAATAGTTACACTGTCAAAGGGTATAAATCAATGACTTGAAATGCACTGCATGGAAATCTGTAAGGGAGGAACTGGTAAGACTTCAGCCGGAGAAATCAAACCTTTCCCGAAAGAGGGATTACGGCAGCACTGGTCTTAAACCGTGAAATGGTGAGAAGGATTACATTGTCAAGGGACCTGTCCTTTTGACAGTATTAACCGGAAAACCAAGTCTAGCGTGTTCACCTGCGCATTAGGGGTAAACAATAACATAGCGCTTGAAAAGATGATGAGAGATAGGTTATGATTATAATCAAACATTATCATTTACAATGGGGGGTGAGCAGTAACATGGCGATTGAAAGGTTGTTTAACGAAGTCAGGAAACTTCCATTAACAGAACGATATAAATTACGTACTATGTTAGGGTCGGAAGAAATTAGCATAGAAGATATAGAAGCATCCAAAAAGATGGCAGGTGGGTGGTCTGACATAGATGCTGATAAATTGATTGAGGATATTTACCGGGAACGTGAGGATAGTTCAAGAAGGGCGGAGGTAAATTGGTAAGGCCAAAATATTTGGTAGATTCCGATTGGGCAGTTTTTTACCTCCGCGGTAAGGAACTTTTTGTAAAAACCATTGATGATTACCGTAAAGAAGGTATAGTCATTAGCACAGTTTCTATCGCCGAACTTTACGAAGGGATTTTCAGAAACCCTGAGCCTGAAAAAAAAGAAATCGTCTTGAATGAATTCTTGAGAGGTTTTATTGCAATAGATATCTCTAAACCGATAGCACGTATTTTTGGAAAGAGACGAGCAGAGCTTAGGAAAAAAGGTTTAACGGTCAGTAATTTTGATTTGCTTATTGCCTGTACAGCAGAATATTATAATTTAACAATTTTAACCAACAACCGGAAACATTATGAAAAGGTGCCTGGCGTTAAGGAAATAGTATCTTTGCTGTAAAATAATAGCACAATTACAGCAAAAAAAATTTTGTCTGGGAGCGACAAGTCAAATGGCTTTGTCGGTTTTCTTTTTTGGACTGTCAAGGAGACAGGTACATTGATACATGCTTAATTATAAGGTAAACTTTGCTTATGGAGGTGCATTTATGCCAAGATATGCACGTAAAAAATGCGAAAAGCAAGTTTGCCACATCATACTAAGAGGCAATAACCGAGAGAAAATATTTATTGATGAAGGAAAGATTTAAGAGCGAAAACATTGAAGATGAAAATTACCTGTTAACAGCGATAAGATATGTCCATCAAAATCCTTTAAAACCCGGTACCGGTACTGTTAAAGGGTATAAATCGATGACTTGAAATGCACTGCATGGAAATCTGTAAGGGAAGAACCGGTAAGACTTCTGCCGGAGAAATCGAACCTTTCCCGAAAGAGGGAATGCGGCGGCACTGGGCTTAAACCGTGAAATGGTGAGAAAATTTGCATTGTCAAGGGACCTGTCACCATGACATATCCCCCATATACCTCACTTCCGTAGTGACCTACTTCAGTGAGTTTATCTTGAGATGGGGTACTTTTCAATGACTACGGTGGTATACTATTAAGCTATCACATACATCTTTAAGCTTTTTATGCAATATATAATATGAGAACTTACATCTACATTGATGGATTCAATTTCTATTACGGAGCTGTTAAGGGTACACCATATAAATGGTTAGATTTTAAAGCGTTATTTCAGTATTTACTGAATCCAAATAATAAAATACTTTCAATAAAGTATTTTACAGCTCTTGCCTCTGGTAAAATCGATACTAAACAGTCTATTAGACAAAAAATATATCTTAGGGCAATACAAAAGCATGTTCCTGAGCTTTTTATCTATTATGGGCATTTATGGGCTATTATGGGCATTTTCTTGGCCATATAGTATATGCTTCGTTAGAAAAACCAGTTCCCAGGTAAAGTTTATCCCCATCTTTTTCGAGAAACAAATCCTACCAGGCACCCTTGAGCATTCCCTGAATCAAATTAACGGCCTGAAAAAATCTATGTTAATCGAAAAACCAAATCTCCGCAAAAGGGCTTTTTGCAGGCTCGTTAGCATTAAATATTTATTGACTGAAGATATGTTTAAGGTATAATAATTATACTATGGAGTTTGAGTTCGACCTCAAGAAAAGTGAAGGAAATAGGCAGAAACACGGTATTAATTTTTATGAAGCCCAAGAGTTATGGGATGATCCGGACTTTATTGAAATTCCAGTAAAAACCAGCGACGAAACAAGATTTCTGGTAATCGGAAAGGTTTCAGGAAAGCACTGGTCAGGAATTATTACATATCGTGCTGAAAAGATAAGAATTATTTCAGTACGCCGATCCAGAAAAGAGGAGGTTGATATATATGAAAGCTAGTGAGTTTGATAAGAAATTTGATGAAAGCAAGGATATTTCCAAATACCTTGATATATCAAAAGCAAGGAGACCTGAGCAGGAGCAGAAGAGAGTAAACGTAGATTTCCCTTTATGGATGATCCACTTATTGGATAAAGAAGCAAGACGTTTGGGTGTGCCTCGACAATCTATCATCAAAGTCTGGGTAGCAGAGCGTCTTGAAAAGTTATCTTGAAATCTGATGCTAACAAATCAATACCTTAATAAGGACCTCAAATCTCTTTTTAAGGCTTTGATTTTCTTTGTTTGTAATAAATAATAGATCAGTGTTCATAGGTATCCTTTGTTATCATCTTAGAGCAACCTTCATGGCCAATCCTGATGGAATCGTTTAATTTCTCGTTTTATCGGTATAACGCCCAGGTTGAGAGGTGCGAATGAAGCGCAGCGAAATGAGCATCCTTCTCAAACCTGTTGTTCGCCATTTTCAGTCTGCCATTTCATGTGTAGTTTTCGGTGATTAACAGCGCAGTCGCGAAGATAAAGGTTTATTAAGTTTTGGTAAGGAATACCCGATTCTTCCGACATAGACTTGAAATATGAAACAGTATCACGGTCAAGCCGCATAGTAACCGGTTGTTTTAAATATTTTATATAAGGGTTTTTGCGTCCCTTCATTTTGGAAAAATCGTAATGGTCCCTCATTTTCTGCACCTCCAATATTCATTTTCTTCATCGCCATCCGCTTTTCTTCATTTCCGCTTAATGAGGCTCATCTATATACCGCGGCACAATACATAGAGCTTAATCCCGTGCGTGCCGGATTGGTAGAAGAGCCCTGGTATTATCCCTGGAGCAGTGCTGCGGCGCACCTTTCAGGGTGTGACGACCGGTTGGTGCGGGTCAAGCCGTTATTGGAGATGTTCGGAGACTGGCGGGAATACCTTTCCAGGGACATCCCGGAAGAGGAACATGGTACTGATTATTTATCTGCTCTGATTTGATCTTATCAGTCAATCTGCTGACCAGCAAGCCGGAAAGCTGCAGACTGGACTCTTATCTATTTCATTCCGCTGCCCCTTGATTATTGTAGTTATAATGGTTATAATTTACTCATAACTACTATGGTTACCTTGAAGGAGGCTTGGGCATGAGAACTGTAAGCATTGGTATCCGTGACGCTAAAATAAATCTTTGCAAATTGCTTAAGGAGGTTCAAAAAGGGGCAGAAGTTATTATTACCGACCGGAATAAGCCTGTGGGTCGAATCGTTCCGGTTTCTGCAGAAGAGAACCTTTCCCTTGCCGAGCGCATAGCAAGCTTGGAGAGAGAGGGTTTGATTCAACCTGCTAAAAAGAAAAAGGCGAGAAATTTACCTCCTCCTTTGCCTCTACTGGGTGAATTGGCACGTAAAATGTTGGAGGAGGACAGAAGTTAGTGCATAACAATAATCCCGTTGTCATATATTGGGATGCTTCAGCCGTTTTGTCCGCTCTTTTCAAGGATAAACACAGTGAAGAAGCGATAAACTGGTCGCACCGGGAAGGTGTTCATCTTATTTCTTCTCTTTCCTCCGCCGAGGTTTATGCGGTTATATCCCGTATAAGGCGTGAAGGTCTTCTGGCTGATGCGCTTATAAATGCCGGTTATAAATCCTTAGAAGAAGGTCCATGGAGGCGTTTATACTTAATACCGGATTGGGATGAGTTTAAATCCTTATCTCAGAAATGGCCGCTACGGGGTGCTGACTTATGGCACCTGGCCACTGCAAAAACGTTACGAAAAAGGATCCCGGAATTTTACTTATTGACTTTCGACAATAGATTAATGGTTGCAGCAATGGGTGAAGGTTTACATGGCAGCGTGATTTCTTGAAGTCTTTGTCTTCCCTACGAAAAGACGGGACGGCCACTTGGCGACGAAACTTTTCTTGCCAATCTCGAAGAAACACTGGGACGGATTTTGCGGCCAAGCAAGAGCGGACCAAAAGGACCCCGGCGGAATGAACTGAACAGATAATTGAGTAAGGTGTCCGTATGATTTCCGGCGGACATAATCTCCAGTCCAGGGGACATGGCCACACTGCCACATGTCTAACTACGGCATCCAGACAGATAAGCTTCGCGTTGCTGCTGATGCCGTAGACGTGAGCGATACAAACAATAAAGAGCAATAGAGTATGGGGGAAAAAATAGGGTCAGGTCTTGAAATATCATTTTTCTGTCAAAGGGTATAAATCGATGGCTTGAAATGCACTGCATGGAAATCTGTAAGGGAGGAACTGGTAAGACTTCTGCTGGAGAAATCGAACCTTTCCCGAAAGAGAGAATGCGGCGGCACTGGTCTTAAACCGTGAAATGTTGAGAAAAATTGCATTGTCAAGAAACCTGTCCCTTTGACAGTATTAACTGTAAAACCAAGTCTAGCGTGTTCACCTGCGCATTAGGGGTAAACAATAACATAGCGCTTGAAAAGATGATGAGAGATAGGTTATGATTATAATCAAACATTATCATTTACAATGGGGGGGTGAGCAGTAACATGGCAATTGAAAGGTTGTTTAACGAAGTCAGGAAACTTCCATTAACAGAACGATATAAATTACGTACCATGTTAGGGTTGGAAGAAGTTAGCAAAGAAGATATAGAAGCATCTAAAAAGATGGCAGGTGGGTGGTCTGACATAGATGCTGATAAATTGATTGAGGATATTTACCGGGAACGTGAGGATAGTTCAAGAAGGGCGGAGGTAAATTTCTTAATAAGCTCCTTTTTTTCATAACGTCAGGGCAAGCTCTTTTACTTCATGGTCGTCCGGGACGTCCTCCATAGTCATAAGTATATAGGCGTCTTTCATGTTTTCTTCAAGCTCTTTCAGTGTTTCTTCCTGCGTCATTATTTCAGGATGTTCGAGAAGCTTGCCGACCCAGAACTTTTCACCCTTCCAGTAAATCATTTTTAGCCTTGCTTCCATCTTCTCACCTCCCATAAATTTTCTTCAATTATAATACTACAAAGACGAGGAATAAGTGTTACCAATATGTTTTCATTTTCCGGCCTAACGCCCAAGCTCACTGGCAGGGATGGAGCGCAGCGGAAAAGCGGCAGGTGCAGCGCCTTGTTAGGTGATGTAACCCCACTTCTTAAACTGTTCCTGCAACTCTGAACTATCCCAGAATACCTGAAAATAAAGGTATTCTGGGGCGAGATCGGCACCATTTGGCCATACTATTGTTTCCAGTTCCTCATCTACTCGAAGTTGAGAAAATGCTAACATATCCTTTAGTGGCTCAAAAACAGGGCCTTTCAACGCCTCTGATAAATCTGCTACCCCTTTTCTTCCGTCATTAAAGGACACCTCGACTTTATAGCCCTCTAAATATCTTGCTTCGGTTACGTGAAGAAACATCTCAATCATTCCAACGGTTCAATTGGTTTTGGGTTCTCATTTCTTTGGCAAAGCTCCCAATCTTCCATAAGCTCATCTTTGTGAAGCTCATACCACTCCAGCACATGGCGAAGAGCCCTTTTCGGAAACTTGCCTTCGACAATTCCTGTAAGAATTTCCACGGTTATTTCATATCCGCTATACTTGGCATGAAAGTGTGCTGGAGAATGGTCATCCCAATACATGGCAATAATTATTCCAAGAAATCTGCTGATTACAGGCATCTCTTCATCCTCTTTTTCATTCGCTTAACGAAAAGCTTAAGCGGCTTAGGACATAAGGTCTTCAATTCTGTCAGCGGACCAACCGGGCCTCTGTTCCAGTATTGATCTAAAAATCTCATCGTTTAATTTTTCAGGGTATGTCTTTCGAAACATCTGAAAGCTACGCAATTGAACCTTGGCAATGCCTCGGCCGATTCTTCTAGCTAACCATCTACGAAGTCTCATAAAGGAGTTGTCCCCCTAAAATTGTTTATATTGATCCATATAATACTCCAAAATCGCTACGAATTCAATATAAAATACTTTCGGGAAAAATATCCTTCGTGCACATAACCCCTGAAATATCTACTGATGCTTACAGTTGCCGTTTTTATCATGGCGTCTTATATGGATCAGCGTAAAACCCTCATTTATAACCTCAAAGCATTCGACGGGGCTGCGAACCCCCAGTTGGTCCTCAGTTGAGAACATGCGTATAAATCATCGTCGTTTTAACGTCGTTGTGGCCCAAAAACCCCTGGGAAGCATGGGGACGTTCCTTTTGCTTCCCCATGCTTTGCTTCCCTCCGCCTTCCTCGCTTCACCGAAACCTCGGTTTCTAAGCATCCGCTGGGTATTGCCTCCACTTACAGGATATAGTATACTAAATAAAAAGTTTCAAAGACATCAAGAGTACCTTGGAAAAACAATGGAGAAAGGCCCTTATGACCAATAAGCGTACAGAAAACGAAAAGAAGTTCCGCTCATGGAATGAACTTCTAGACGGTGGTCGTCGATATTTCTATGAAGTTCGGGGAAAACACGGATGGAGGGCGCAATACGTTAAAGAAGTGGATAGATCAAAGCAAACAATAAAGTTCTACCAGGAGATATATGATCAAAAGGGCAACCTGGTGGAAATCCACGAAAAATTTCCTGAAGACAATGGCCATAGGAAAGTGAGGGAAGGAGACAAATAATGAAAATCAACCGTCAAAATGTGGCACAAAAAATCATTGACTATTTATATCACCGAATTAACTTGTCAGACCTGGTTAACTGGGCGGAAATGTCAATGATGGAAGCTAATTTTGAAGAAAAGGAATACGAAACTTTAAGGGACATCGTCAGCCGCTTGGGCCTGGCTGACGTGAAGGCTTTTGGAATAACGTGGGAGGAATGTGAAAACTTCCTAAGCCAGTTAGGCTACCGGGTAGATTTAAGAGTAACAGAAATTAAGGCAGTTTAATAGATACTCCTGAACAAAAACGGGTAGTTCCCGTGTAATTCCTGGGATACAACACTTATCTCTCTTTCTTGATGCTTGGCAATTTCTTTGGCCCAGGCTTTTGTGGTTTTAATATACGGCCCAGTTGAGGTATACCCTTCGAATAATTGCCATCTCGGCACCACTTAAACTCTCTGCCTGACATGATACGGTATTACTGATACTACAACCCTTTTCATTTCTTATCATTTTAGTTGCCTTAAACTCACTTTTCATAGGTGTCAATAATTATGTACTGTGTCCTCGGAACACCCAAAAACCGCATGGCATTGTTTACTCTGTCTTTTAAACGTGATATGATTAAGTAAAGAAAACAGGGAATAATTTTGTTTACTGTCGGCGGGTTCGCAGCAAGGATTATCCCATTGATTCTTGAATTGAGACTGGAGGATTACCAAAGCAGTTATGGATTAAGGTCGGTCAAATCCGAACACTTTCTGTAGAGAGGATCGGGAAACTGATTGACAAAGCTTCTCAAGAGGAATTAGTTCAAGTGATTGAGGGACCGAATGAAATAATCGCGTAACAAAGTGATCCATCGGATGCGGAAAACGCCCCGCTGATTTCAGTCGTTAGGCAATATCTAAGAGGAGGTAAGAAGAGTATGGAAAATGTGATGACCTTTAACGAAATATTAGAATCTGCCGATAAATTGTCTTTTGATGAACAGGAAACATTGATGGAGGTTTTGCATCGGCGTTTAATTGAACATAGACGTGCAGAGTTGGCTAAAGAAATTCAGGATGCCCAGCAGGAATACCAAGAAGGCCGCTGTCAACCTGCAACTCCATCTGAACTTATGAAAGAAATATTATCTTGAAGCGATTGTTACTCCGTTCCAATTCTTTTATTCAAGCAGCA
>JJNX02000072.1 GCA_000681355.2 Peptococcaceae bacterium SCADC1_2_3 | reverse complement strand
GCCCCTTTCTGTATCTACGCGGCACAACTTGATGATTGCGGAACTGGTAGCAACCGGGGCTTCAACGAGGGAAGCAATTGTGTATAGCCTTCAAATGAGTAAAGATCTCCTGGAATCAATACTGCTGGCCATTCACGTAGAAAAAGGAGAAAGTCAGGTGAGCGGTTATGGTTATGAACGATACTAGTGCCGCCCTGGCTGAATTAACTGAAAAGATAGCCTTTTCTAAGCCAGGCTGGGTTTTTGAAGGGTATTCAGATTTTTGGCGTAAAAATAAATCCAACCTGGAAGCAGAGGAATTGGCTAATATATTGCGGGCGCTAAGAAAAGTAGCCGGCCACATTGGAATGAATGTGGGTAATGTGGAATGGGCAGGTTTGCCAGGGAGAGAACGGGTGCAGGGAGTAATTACTCTTGACCCCTCCTTTGTTATAAGAGATTATCCTCTGCCCCCAGGAAAAATGGATGTGCTGGTAGGTATTGTTGTTCACGAAGCTTACCGTAACCGGGAATGGAGTGATTTGGTCTGGAGTAAAATTGAAGCAATTTCTCCCAAAATAAGTTATTTAGATAAAGATCTGTTATGGAAAATGTTTTTAACCGGGGAAAACATATATTTAAATAAACTGGCGGAAAAAAATACCTTAGGCCTGTACGTCCAGAAAGCTAGAAAAGTACTTTTTGCCCCAGCGGCAAAAGATTACTCTCTTTCCCCTACCGCACCGGCGTTATTTGACCTATGGTGGCGGAAGGTATTAGATGCTTACGAAGCCGAAAATATTAATTCACTTTACCTGGAGCCTTTAAATAAGCTTGTGGCCAGAACTGATGACTTGGTGTGCATTGGTGACGAGAAAATTTCGGTTAGTGAAAAATGTAGGCAGAGGAGCGTCTTTTACCTTTCGCTTTGGGAAGAAATTAAAGCTTTAATTATCCCCTGGAAAAAAGAGAAAATAACATATTTTGCTACTTGGAAAGAAGATGGAGATAAAAAAGAAAAAGAAAAAGTAAAAAAGAAAAAAGGTACTCCAACCGCTAAAAAACCAATTTCTTTGCAGTTAGGCGCAGAAATTGAGGAGAGCTTGGCCGTGGGCTCCTCGGATATTACCCCGCTGGTAAAAGCAATTTGTGGTGAAGCTGAAAATGTAATACGCACTACAGTATGGGATTTTACCATCCCGGCCCATCCGATGATAGACCCGTATTTGGTTGCCCGGTTAAAGGCTGTTTTTCAAACTTACGCGCATAGGGTAAAAGTGGTTAACCGGGGGTTAAAAAATGGTAGCATAGACCAGCGTCGTCTTTACCGGGCCCATATTAGCGGAAATTGTTTTATGTTAAAGCAATTTATTCCTGAGGAAGCCTGGAACATTACTTTATTGATTGATGCTTCTCAATCAATGGCCGGGCCTAAATGGCAGTTGGTAGAAAATACAATTTCTTCATTGTTTAAAGCCTTAGAGGGTCAAAAAAACAAATTGCAAGCGTATGGTTATTTAGAACATGATGGGGTATGTATCGTTTCCGAGTTGCTTCGCCGGGGAAAGCTGTATTCTCTGCCTCCGCACGGACGTACTCCTTCAGGCCAGGCAATTATAGCGGCGGCTTTACTTATGCCTAAAGAAAAAAAACAACGGTTAATTATTCATATTACTGATGGGGAGTCAAATTGTGGTTGTGATGTTGAATATGGTCTTAAGTACTGCAAAAAGGAAAGGATTGATCTGGTTACCTTGGGCTGCGGTTATAAAGATAAGGATGTTTTAGTTAAGCAATACGGTAAACACCTGCAATTTTTAGATTATTTTGAACAACTGCCAAAAGCTTTGGAAGCATTGCTGCGGCGTAAATTATTGGCTTCCTAAAAAAGTTTTCTTTTTTAAGGGTGGTGAAGAAATGAAATGTGACCAGTGTGGTTTTGAAGGGGAAATTAAGCTTTTTAAATCTTTATCTTTTGATGATGCGGTGGTGATTTTACAATGCCCTTCGTGTAAAGGTGATGTTTGTACCACCACGATGGAAATGATTGAGGAAAGGATAAAGCTGGCCAAAGATTTATCTCAGCAGTTGGTAAAAGTGGTTGAAGCTAACGACATAAAAGTAGCCAAGAAGATACTCAAAGAATTAACAAACCTGAACCGGTCCCTTTTTGACCCGGCGTTAGAGAAGTTTATCAAGCAAATGTACAAAAGAATAACCCCGCCATACTCTTCTTCTAAGCAGAAAAGTTTATAATCTAGCCGTAATTTAAAAGGGAGATGTTTATGAGCGAGACCCATGATTACATATTTAGCTATTCTTTAGAGCCAAAAGATGTTACTAAGCATCCAACACCCGACTTCCCTGATGAAATAATTAAAGTATTATTTAAGAGTTTACTTAATTTAATCATTCCTTGCGTTGGAGACAAAGAAGTTAAGGTAGATGGTTTTAAGTTCTTAAAAAATAGCCAGATGATTCATAAGCTATTTGCCTCAACCAAAAAAAATGCTTTATCTCCGGAGGAAAATGACGGGCAAAAAATAAAAACCGCTTTGCTTTATGAGCCGCGAATAGCTTTAATAAAAGAATGGCTGGAAAATATTTTAGCCCTGACAGAGTTAGAAAAAGACGGTGAAGTTGTTGCCGTAGATGGCTTTCGATTAAAGCAACTAGAACACTGGACGGTGCCTTCTGCTTGCGATCCAACGGAAGTCTTTGAACATTTGGCTACCCATTGTAATTGTAATTGTATTTTTTGTTACAATAAAGGTAATCATCCCCAATTAGCGCTAAAAAGTCTCCCCTTGAGTGCAAAAGAGGAATTAGCCGCCTTAAAAACAAGAATAAAATATTTTAACCCCCGGGCAAAAAGAAGTCTTTTTTTAAATTTGGGTAGCTGCGGTGAAGTTTTGTGTCACCCGTACATTTTGGAGGTCTTAACTCTTTTAAGATCAAAAACCAATCAGGTATTTCGCCTTAATACTAACGGGGCTACTTTAACTTCGACCATGATTTCTGCTCTGGCCCAATTTAAACCCGTTTTTTTGGATATTTCTTTAAATAGTGCCTCTCCGGCGCGGCGCGCTAAACTAATGCAAGATAAATACCCCCAGGTAGCTATTGAATCTTTACCCTTACTAAAAGCAATGGAAATTCCTTACGCCATTGTGATTGTTCCCTGGCCGCTTGATTCTGAAGAAGAAATGTTGGCAGACTTAGAAAAAACAATTTTATATGCTGAGCAACACGCGGCTCACCATATCCAGATTAGCTTGCCAGGATATACTAAATACTTTTCGGCGCGGGAAATTTTTAACCGGGAAACTATATGGGCCAGGGTGGTTAAACAGGTAAGGGAATTACGGACCGATTTAAGCTGTCCTTTGGTAATAATGCCGGGAATGTACGAAGAAAATTTTTACCCAGTTATAAAAAATCAGCCTGAAGTAATAGGGGTGGTGCAAAATTCCCCGGTCGCTTTAGGTGGCCTTAAAATGAAGGACATAATCCGTGGTATTAACGGCATCTCTGTGCACAACCGTCCCCAGGCGCGTGAGCTTCTTTCTTTTATTCACCAAAGTGAAATAAAAACAGTTAATCTTACGGTGGAAAGAAATAAAGGCATAACGGAAATAAAGCTGGATTTAGACCGGTATGCTTACCCTTATTATGAATACACTGATACTCATTTAGGGATTATTTTTTTAGGTACTGGTTTTAGAACAGGTTATCTAGAAAAATTAAGGGAGATAGTTAAACTTCATCAGGCCAAAGAAGTGCTTTTATTTACTTCCTCCTTAGTAAAGCCCACGTTGGAACAATGCCTTAAAGATTCGTCTTTTTTTGGTACCGGAGAATTCAATCTGACCCTGGAAGTGCCGGCCAATAAATTTTTTGGCGGCAATATTTTTATGGGCGACCTTTTAGTGGTAGAAGATTTTATTTATGGGATCAAGCAATATTTAAATAATAAAAATAACAGGAAGCCTGATTTAGTTATTATTCCCTCTTCCCCCTTTAATCTTAGCCAGTGGGGGAGAGACCTTACGGGGAGAGTTTATTTGGATATTGAAAGAGAAACAGGGGTCCCGGTAGAAATTTTAGCTTGTCAGACTATTTATGATTAAATTATAGTGTTATAATATAAAGAAAATATTAAAGGGGGTTTTTAAATGCAGCCATTAGAAGGAATTAAGGTGTTAGATTTTACCCAGGCAGCAGGCGGTCCGTTTGGGGGAATGATTTTAGGAGACATGGGAGCCGACGTAATTAAAGTTGAACCACCATCGGGCGATCATTTCCGGCCCATGATGGGCGGGGCCTGGTCGGTAGTGGTTAACCGGAATAAAAGAGGTTTGGCGATTGATTTACGGACCCCGGAGGCTAAAGAGATAATTTTTAAATTAGTTAAGGAAGCCGATGTTTTTATGGAAGCTTTTGTGCCCGGCGTAATGGAAAGGCTTGGTTTTAGTTACGAGGAAGTAAATAAGGTAAATCCACGAATTATTTATTTTTCTTTTTCCGGCTACGGCCAAAATGGTCCTTACAAAAAACGTCCTGGTTATGACATTTGCGCCCAGGCCGAGTCAGGCTTAATGGCCGCTACCGGTGAGCCGGACCGTCCCCCGGTGCGCATAGCCTCTTCTTTAATTGATTACGGAACAGGAATGTACGGGGTAATCGGTATTTTAATGGCTTTAATGGTCCGGGAAAAAACAGGTAAGGGCCAGTGTATTGATGTATCGCTTTTCGATACCGCTGTTTCCTGGATGAACTATTGGGTTACTTTTTACTCTATTACCGGCCAAAATCCCCCGCGCGTTGGCTCAGGACATTTATTAGGAGCTCCGTATCAGGTTTTTAATACTAAAGATGACCCTTTATTTATTGGTGTTTCAACGCAAAAAATGTGGAAAGAATTTTGCCGTTTATTAAATTTAAACCATCTTTATGATGACCCCCGTTTTGCTGAAAATGCCAACCGGACCAAGAATAGAGCTGAGCTTATTCCATTGGTTCAGGAAACTTTAAGTAAGTACAGCAGTATAGAAATAAAAGAAATGATAGATTCTGTTGGTATTCCTTGCGCCCGGGTAATGACCGTTGGTCAGGTGATAGAAGACCCCCACGTCAAAGAACGCGGCGTAGTGGTAGAACTTGATGACCCGGTCCTGGGAAAAGTAAAAGTACCGGGAATTACTTTGCGCCTATCAGATACACCGGGTCAAATTAAACGCTCCACCCCGCGTATTGGCGAACACTCCGTTGAAATTTTAAAAGAAGCCGGGTTTAAGGAAGAAGAAATTGAAAACTTTATTAATAAAAAAGTTATTTTTCAGTACGGTCGTTAAAAAGTATAAGGCTGACTGAGTAAAATAAACCAAAAGTCAAGAAAGATGGTTCGAAAGGAGGAAAGTTATGAGTGCCCCTAAAGTAAATTCCAAAAAATTTAAGGAAAGAAAAGAAACTTTTACGACAAACTCAGAAATACCCGTAAAAAGAATTTATCTTTCTGAGGATATTAAAGATTTAAATTACGAACGGGATCTGGGCTTACCGGGTGAACCGCCTTATACCCGCGGTATTTATCCCACTATGTACCGGGGAAGGTTATGGACCATTCGTCAGTTTTCCGGCCTGGAAACCCCCGAAGAAACAAATAAAAGATTTAGGTATGAGTACGAAAATGGTATAACCGGGTTTGCCATTGCCATGGATAATTTAAGCCTTTCCGGAAACGACCCCGACCACCCATTGGCGGAAGCAGAACTGGGCGCAGGCGGTGTCAATATTAGTAATTTACAGGATATGGAAACTATTTTTGAAGGTTTTTCCATTGATAAGATAAGTGCGGCGGTGATCCAAATGATTACTACCACCTGTCCCCATACGGCCATGTATTTTGCTTTAGCTGAAAAACGAGGGGTAAAATTAAGTGAGCTTGACGGAACAACGGAGGGCGATCCGGTAAGCATGGGTGGGTGTGGCCCTTTTCCTGACTCATTTCCTCCCCGTCAACTTTGCCGGCTGGGGGTTGATTTGGTAGAATGGTGCACCCAGAATGTTCCTAAATGGCATGCGGTTAGTTTTACGTCTTATAATTACCGGGAAACCGGAATTAACGCCTACCAGGAAATTGCCGGCTTGTTTGCCGCGGCCATTGATTATATTGAGGAAGAGTTACGCCGGGGCAGGGTGCCGATTGACAAATTTGTGCTTAATTTTGCTTTTCATCTGTCCGCGCACAACGATTTTTTTGAAGAAGTTGCCAAATATAGGGCCGCCAGGAGAATGTGGTACAAAATAATGAAGGATAGATATGAGGTAACCAATCCAGAATCACTAAAATTTCGGTTCCACGTGCAAACGGCTGGCTCTACCCATACGTACCAGCAGCCATTAAATAATATTACCCGGGTAGCGTACCAGATATTGGCGGCTGCCCTTGGCGGAGCTCAATCTATCCACGCTAACTCGTTTGATGAAGCAATTTGCAATCCTACCGAACAAAGCGTATTGATTGCCATTAGAACCCAGCAGATTGCCCAAATGGAATCAAATATTGCCAATGTAGTTGACCCGTTAGGTGGCTCTTACTATATTGAGTGGTTAACTAATGAGGTGGAGCAAAAAGCGTGGGAATACTTAAGGAAGATTGAGGAACAGGGAGGCTGGCTGGCGGCAGTTGAATCAGGCTGGTTGTTTAAAGAGCGCCGGGAAGCCCAACAAAAACACGCCCAAAAATTAAAGAATAACGAACTAAACATTGTAGGGGTTAATTGTTACGAGATGGAAAAAGAGCCTTATCAGTTTGAGGTTTACAAACAATATGAATCAAAGGCCTATGAAATTCAAAGAGCCAAGCTGGAACGTTTGAAAAAAGAACGCCACAACCAGGAAGTAGAAAGGGCTTTAGCCAGGATCGCGCGCGATACGGAAAAAGGAGAAAACGTAATGCCCGCGGTAATGGAGGCGGTAAGAGCTTATGCTACGGTGGGTGAAATTTGCAATGTGTGGCGTAAAATGTATGGCAAGTGGGACCAGAATATTATTTAAGTCTGTTTGAGGAGGTATTGGCAACTAATGGCAGGTCCAATTAAAGTTTTAATGGCCAAGCCAGGATTTGATGCTCACAACTGGGGCGCCACAGTGGTTAGCATGGCCCTAAGAGACGCAGGGATGGAAGTTATTTACATTGGGATGCAGGAACCCGAATATATTGTAGAAGTAGCCGTTCAAGAGGATGTTGATGTAGTAGGCTTAAGTCTTTTATCTTCTACCTACACCAAACTAATTCCTAAAATTACCCGTCTTTTACGGGAAAAAGGGGCGGCTGATATTTTAATTATTGCCGGCGGAATTTTTCTGCCTGATGATGTTGATTTACTCAAGGAGGCAGGGGTTGACGAAGCTTTTCTTCCCGGGGCTAAATTAGAAGTAATTGTAGATTACGTAGAAAAAAATGCCCGCCGCAAAAAAGCGCCGGTTTTATAAAACGTGATTTTAAAAAGAAGAGTTTATTGTTTAAGGAGGTTAAAATGACCACGCCTTTAGAAGGGATTAAAGTATTAGATTTAACCCGCTTGCTTCCCGGTCCCCACGCCAGCTTAATGTTGGCTGATTTTGGGGCTGAAGTAATTAAGATTGAAGAACCAGGGAGAGGCGATTACTTACGTTGGTTGGCTTCTGATAAGGTAGGAGATACAGGAGGTATTTTTTTATTAATTAACCGCAACAAAAAAAGCATGACTTTAAATTTAAAGAAAGAAGCCGGACAGGAAATATTTTACCGTCTAGTAAAAGAAGCCGATATTATAATTGAAGGGTACAGGCCGGGAATTGCTAAGCGTTTTAAGATAGATTACGAAACCTTGAAAGAAATTAACCCGGGTATAATATATTGCTCCCTTAGCGGCTACGGCAAAGACGGTCCTTACGCTCAAAAAGCAGGACACGACATTAACTATATTAGCTATGGCGGGGTTTTAGGTATGACTGCAAGACCAGGTGAAAAACCGGTTATTCCGGCCATAAATATTGCCGATACCCTTGGAGGAACAATGATGGCCTTAGTAGGAATTCTTTTGGCCCTTCAAGCAAGACAACGTACCGGAAAGGGTCAGTTTGTGGATATATCTATGCTGGATGGGACGATTTTTAGCTTGGCTCCCATCGCCGGGGAATATCTTCCCGTAAACACCCCTCCTAAATGCGGTAAAACACAGTTTACAGGCGCCTTTGCTTGTTTTAATGTTTATGAAACCAGGGATAAACAATATATTGGTTTGGGTGCCGGGGAGCCGCATTTTTGGGCGAATTTGTGTAAATATTTTAAAAAAGAAGAATATTTACCTTACCAATACGTTGAAGAAAAACAAGAAGAAATAACTGGCTTTTTAGAGAAGCAGTTTAAACAGCGTACCCGCGCGGAATGGACCGCTATCTTTGAAGATGTAGATGTATGCTGCACCCCGGTATATAATTTAGCGGAAACTTTTGTTGACCCGCAGGTTGTTCACCGGCAAATGGTTTTTGAGATGGAACATCCCCGCTTAGGGAGGCTTAAACAAATCGGCTGTCCCATTAAGTTGTCTGATACACCGGCCGAGTTTAAAACCCCACCGCCAGATATGGGGGAGCATACCATAGAAGTCTTAAGCCAAATGGGTTATTCGGAAGCTGAAATTGCTTCCTTTCAAAAAGAAGAGATTATCTAGTTATAATGACTAAAAACATATTCGGATTATTGCATCTTATTGGCCTTTTGGTTTCCAGGAAATTTTGGCGCTAAAAGGCCTTTTTATTTTAAAAAAAGGCAGGATTTTTTATATAAAACACGAAATAAAACTATAAAGTAAAGGTGGGGGGGTTATAAAAGTAAAGTGTTATGAAGAAAAGTTTTGGGCCTACCTAAGCTTTAGGGGGACGAGAAGGGGTGACTTGAGGATAGCTAAGGAAATTACAGTAAAAAAGTAGTGTTACGGTATAAAAAGTTGAACTTTGCAAAACAAGGAGGTAGTTAAATAATGTTTACCCTAAAAAAGTGTTTGCCCTTGCCGTTAGTAATTATTCTGTTGGTTTTATTGGTTTTTTTAGGAGGTTGTGGCGGGCAAAATCCTGTTAAGGAACAAATTACAACCTTACGCTTAGCCAGCACCTTACCAATTGGCCACCACCAGACCAGGAGCTGCGATTTATTTAAAAAGCTGGTTGAAGAACGCACTGAGGGGAGGGTAAAAATCGAACATTATCCAGCCGGCCAACTGTATGCTGATAAAGATTTAGTTGACGTTTTGCCCCAAGGTGGAGTGGAAATAGCTAACATAAATTACGGGATGTGGACGGGTTTAGTGCCGGAGTTTGGAATTCTTGATTTTATAGGTGTCTACAGTAGTCCTGAGCATGCATACCGGGTTCAGGATGACCCTGAGGTGAGCAAAATAATAGGAAACAAGCTAGCCGAAAAGGGTAATGCGTTTATTTTAGCCTGGCCGGGCATGGAAGCACGCGGACCTCTATTTGTAAAACCGGTTAAAAAACTTGAAGATATAAAAAGCCTAAAGGTGCGGGCGCATTCGGAATATTGCACCTATTGGTTTAAAGCCCTGGGTGCTTCTCCGGTTTTAATGAGTTCGGCTGAAGTGTATCAAGCTTTGCAGCGAAAGACAATTGACGGGGTGGTTTCAGGGGGGACAAGCTATATTGACCGAAAATTTGTTGAAGTAGCTAAGTATCCTATTGGAAATGCTTTTGCTACATACGGTCCTTTTGCCTTAGTAATTAATAAAAATGTTTGGGATAAGCTGCCTAAGGATATTCAGGAAATTATGCTTCAGGCCGGAAAAGAGGTTACAACTTACTGCCGGACAGAGGCCAATAAAGACGAAGAAACTGCATGGAAGAAGATGGAGAGTATGCCTGATGTCCAGATGACGTATTTGAGTAAGGAGGAATTAAAACGTTGGAATGATCTGGCTGTACCTTTTGAAATAAAAGAGTTTGAAAAACAAGTGGGAAAGGAAACGGCAGCAAAATTATTAGCCAGAGTTGAAGCTTTA
The DNA here is from genome assembly GCA_000681355.2 of Peptococcaceae bacterium SCADC1_2_3. Classification (GTDB taxonomy): domain Bacteria; phylum Bacillota; class Desulfotomaculia; order Desulfotomaculales; family Nap2-2B; genus SCADC1-2-3. The sequence continues at coordinate 1,342 of JJNX02000072.1, read as the reverse complement.
AGGGAAAAATAAAAGGCGATGATTATTTAATGACCATGGAGCTGGAATTAGTCCATAATCAAACAAAAATATCTACCGTTCCCCGGCGGGGTAAATGGTTATGGTTAACCATCGATAAAATTTCCGACTTAAGCGGGTCATTTATGGGCTGGCTTATGTTAGGAGTGGCTTTTATTAACTGTTATGAAGTGGTCTGCCGAAAGTTCTTTAACGCCCCCACGGATTGGGTGCTGGATGTCAGTATTTACGTCATGATTTGGTTTACTTTTGTTACGGCAGGCTATATCTGGAAAAAGGGAAAACATGTGCGGGTGGATCTCCTTACGAATAATTTTACCTTAATAAGCCGGCAAGTTTTAGAGTTGGTTACCCACCTTTTTGTCCTGTTTTATGCAGTTATGTTTTGTGTCAAAGGATGGGAGCTGGTTAGCCTTTCTTTGGTTCAGGGTAAGGTAACTCCTAATTTACTTCATTTTCCTGTTTGGCTAATTCAATTTGGCCTTGTTTTGGGGAGTGCCATTTTAGTCCTGCAATTAATTAGGCAAATAGCTACTGATCTGGAGGCAATTTTTAAATTGCCTCCAGAAAGATTAACCCACTTGCTCCCCGCGGGCACTTTTATTATTTTGACAGTTGTTTCGATTTGGTTAATAACCGTTAATTCTTATTTAGGTTTACTTATTCTTTTACTTACCTTTCTTTTATGCGGTGTACCAATTTTTGCCAGCTTGGGTTTAGTTGGCGCAGCCGGCTTTTTTCTTCTTTTTGGGGGAGTTCAGTCACTAACACAAGTCCCGTTTATAGGCTATAAGGCCATGAATGAATTTATCCTTTTGTGTCTGCCTCTTTTTGTTTTGGGAGGTGGATTAATGATGAGTGGAGGGATAGGTCAAGAGCTTTTTGATTTATGTGCCAAGTGGATTGGACATTTACCCGGCGGCTTAGCGGTGGCCGCGCTTTTAAGCTGCGCTATTTTTGCGGCCATTTCCGGCTCCAGCGTAGCTACGGCAGCGACCATTGGAATGATTGCCCTGCCGGCTATGCTGACTAGAAATTATGACCGGCGACTGGCTTATGGTTGCATTGCCGCCGGGGGTACCCTGGGAATCCTGATTCCACCAAGCGCACCCATGATTGTTTATTCGGCTATTACCGAAGAATCCACGGGAGCACTTTTTATTGGTGGGGTAATTCCTGGTATTTTGCTTGTTTTGTTCATGGCTATATATATAGTGAGCCAGGCAAAACGCACCGGTTCTTACGAAAAGGTGGCTTCGGCCACGAATAAAGAAAGAATGGCGGCCCTTAAAGACGGAATTTGGGGATTATTGACTCCGGTAAT
>JJNX02000071.1 GCA_000681355.2 Peptococcaceae bacterium SCADC1_2_3 | reverse complement strand
CTGGAGAAAAGGTTCCGGGCAGACACCTCCGGTCTGCAACAAAAAGTACATCAAACATCAAAACTTGAGGTACTGGACCGGATTCTAGAAGAGCTTTTTAGTGCCAGTACATTAGAGGAAGCAAAGGGGATCATAAATGGACAGGTACATTGATTTATGATTGAGAAGCAAGGGGACGTTCTTTTTGCTTCCTTTATGACCTATAGATTGTAAAATAGATCTCTGACCCCTTTTCGTCATCTAAAGCCGAAAATGGGTAAGAATCTTCTGGAAAGAATAACGATTGATCCAGGCGTGCTTTGTGGCAAGCCTGTGATTAAAGGGACACGAATTTCTGTTGAACTTATCTTGGAAAAACTTGTTCAGGGATACAGTTACCCAAAAATAGCAAAGGAATATGATATTCAAGAAGAAGATATAAAAGCTGCTTTATTTTATGCTCAAAAAACAATAGCCAACGAAGAAGTTTACGAAGCAATATGAAATTAAAATTTTTGGCTGATGAAAATATTTCAAGGCATCTTGTTAATTTGCTCCGGGAACAGGGTGATCATGTTTTTTACTGCTATCACCGATAAAAAAGTCCGGATCCGCTCATTAAATCTTTAATTTATCACCCTCAGCCCCTATGTGATGTGAATCACATTTTTAAAATACTCGCTGAAATTAAAGATTGCCAACCTCCTGCTTCCGAGGTAAAATAAAAGCAAAACAGGAGCAGTTGTCCTGTGAGCAAAAACCAGATTGACCACGACCGTTTATTCAAAGAACTATTGGAAACCTTCTTTGCCGAATTCATGGTACTTTTCTTTCCTGAAGCTTATCAAGCTATAGACTTTGCACACCTTAAATTCTTACAACAAGAAATCTTTACCGATGTAACGGAAGGGGAAAGACATGAAGTAGACATAATTGTAGAGACCAGGCTCAAAGAAGAACCGGGACTGATCTTAGTTCACGTAGAACCATAAAGCTACGTACAGAAAAACTTTAACGAGCGGATGTTTATCTACTTCAGCCGCTTATACGAAAAACATCGGCGCAAGATTTTGCCCATTGCTGTCTTTAGCTATGACCAGGTACGCGACGAACCAGACAGTTTTGAGCAAAGCTTTACCTTTCTGGACGTGCTGCGTTTTCGTTTTTTCAAATTAGAGCTTAAGAAACTTTCTTGGCGGGAATACCTTCGCCGTGATAATCCTGTGGCTGCGGCGCTTTTAAGTAAGATGAACTTTAGTAAAGAAGAAAGAGTACAAGTTAAGCTAGAATTCATGCGTATGCTGACCAGACTAAAGATAGATCCCGCACGGATGGAACTATTGGGTGGTTTCTTCGAGACATATCTGAAACTAGGCCAAGAAGAATATTACCGGAAATTGGGTAATATAGACAAGAAGGAGGTTGATATTATTATGCAGATTACCACCAGTTGGCACGAGAAAGGGAAGATTGAAGGGAAGATTGAAAAGGCTCGTGAAGATATTTGTAAATTCATAACCCGAAGATTTAACACTGACCCCGGCGAAGTCAGGGGAAAAGTCCAGCAAGCGGCCAGCCTGGAAATCTTGGATAATCTCATGGAAGAACTGTTTGCCGTTAACACATTAGAAGAAGCCCAGAACATCATCCGGAAAGGCAGTTGGTAAATAAAAAAGGGTTGCCGGTTTATTGAAAAAAAGAGTTTTTCGGAATCCTATCCATAAATCTGTCAAGGGGACGATCTTTTTGCTTCATAGATTTTACACATTGCTCCTTCAGTGCTGTAAATCAACTAATCCTTTAGCTTTAGATTTAGATTTAACTTTAGGCAACTCTCTATAGACAACGTTCCAAACAGTTCCTAAATCAACTCCCATATAATCATGAATCAAAACATCCCGTAGTCCAGCCATTTGCCTCCAAGGAATGTCCGTATGCTGTTCCCTCAAATCCTGTGATATTCTTTTCGTAGCTTCACCAATTATTTTAAGGTTTCTTATAACCCCGTCTTGAATTAAAGTAGATTTTATGAATTCATCTTTACCAGATACAGTATATGTCTCTACCTTTTCGATGGCCTCTAAAATATTTAGTAGGTATATTTTATCTTCTTTCATATTTCCTGGGCCTCCCTTAATATAGACTCTTGGAGAGACCAGTGTATTGAATTTGGGGTTACAATATTGATTTTTCGCCCAAACATCTGCTCTAGTTCCTGTTTTAGTCCAATTAGATCAAATAATGAACATTCATCTTTACACTCAACTAAAAGATCAATACCACTTTCTGGAGTCTCTTCACCTCTTAGGGCAGAACCGAAAATTTTGACCTTATTAACTCCGTGTTGAGATGCGATGTTGAGGATTTGCCCTCGCTTACTTTTTATTTGAGCAACTACACTCATTCTAGATCACCTCTACTAATTATTATTCCTTATTTACAACTCCTAAAAGACCATCTTGCAAATGGCTATCACCCAACGTCAGATTGATTACCTGTAGATTAGGAACAAAATCATAATGAGCATCTTGAGTAAGAAGAGCAACTCCCAACTTCTATACAGGATGCAGCAATCTGCACGTCATTTTCTGGTATAGGACGCCCTTTTCTTTTGAGGCAAAAGGATAAGCATCAGCATCTTTTATTAAGTTATAAACTCCCATGAAACACTCCGAGAAAGCTTTAAAGTATTATATCACAGTTATCATCACTCTTCCAGCAGGGATAGGGGTCAGGTCTTGAAATATCACTTTTTACTATCTTATTAATTAGCGGGGGTTTTCCAATTGCTTTACCTTTCTGCTCATGATAAAATAAAACCAGGTTAAGCCTTGCTTTAAGGGAGGTTGAAAGCATGTCAACATTAAAAGAATTGGTAGAGCAGTTGCCCCCTGATCTTCAGGATGAGGCAAGGGTTTTTGTGGAGTTTTTACTAGAGAAGAAGGCGAGGAAAAAGGAGAGAAAACTTCGTCAAGATTGGGCAGGTGCACTTAGGGGTTACCGTGATCAATACACCTCGTTGGAACTCCAGAAAAAGGCTTTGGAATGGCGAGGCGATTGATTCATGTATCTGGTGGATACCAATATATGGCTTGAGCGACTGCTAGATCAGACAAAGTCTGAAGAGGTTGGTAATTTCCTCGCCCGCATATCTTCTGAGCGCCTCTTTATCACTGATTTCGCCTTCCATTCCATCGGTGTGGTGCTCAGCAGGTTAAATAAGAACAAGGCGCTATTGCGATTTGTTCGCGATGCTTTTGTCCAAGGTGCTGTTTCCCTGATTCGTCTCAAGCCAGAAGATATGAAAAAGATGACAAAAGTGATGCAACAGTTCAACCTGGACTTTGACGATGCCTATCAATATGTAGCCGCAGAGAAATATGGGCTTATTGATGAAAATATTTCAAGGCATCTTGTTAATTTGCTCCGGAAACAGGGTGATCATGTTTTTTACTGTTATCACCGATAAAAAAGTCCGGATCCGCTCATTAAATCTTTAATTTATCACCCTCAGCCCCAGCTTCTTGAGCAATGCGTAACAAGGAATATAGCTCCGGTTTTTAAGGATGATCATGAAGGATGTCCAGCTATAAGTCTCTTTGATGGCGTTCCTGATGTCATCAGTCCGAGGGAAGCGAGAGGACGTTCTTTTTGCTTCATAGATTTTACGCAAAGTTTTGCTTTTATGGAAGGGTAAGGCGACCCTTGAGGGCATCGAGAGGTGCAGCAGGGCGATTACTTGAAAGAAAACGACATCGTGCGCTTACGAGGATGACTTCGGGCGGGAGTGAACCCGTCCTTTTTTTATTTTGGGCTTTTATTTAATCAGTTTCAATGGGGTATTGTCGCGCATGACGGACTGCCACCATGTTAACGATTTTTCCTTTCATTTCGTAATAAACTTTAAACGGGACATTTTTCCGAAGGACCATTCTGTGCACTTTTCTTGCAGATTTTTTAGAGTAGTGAATCGTAACTATTATATGCAATTATATGCAATCCGGCAAAACGGTGAAGTTTTTCTTCTGTAAGATCAAATACTTTTATTCCTAAACCGGGCGAGTATTCTTCCAGTACCTCAATAAAGTTCAATGCTTCTAACGTCCAACGGATTTTCATGTTTTAGATGCTTTTGTCAATCGTTTTCTGGCCTGTTCGCTCGTTAATACGTTACCTTTTTCAAGATCATTGAGTCCCCGCCGGATAGCGCTCAAATCATCAGTTGTTTCTGTTAAATTAAAATATTTTTCCTCATTATGGATTATCCAGTAAGCAAGATCCAGTTGTAAATTCCTGTCAAGCCTGATAATTGCTCTTTGAATTTCTTCCAAGGACAGTTCCATAAGTTCCATACAAAGCTCTCCTTTCATAGAGGAACTTTATTCCTGGATAAATTTAAATGTATTTTTTGGGATTGCGTCTATTTTCGCTTTTCATTTTAGTTTATCTGATTTGGGCGTTTAAATCAATAGGGAAGCATGGGGACGTTCTTTGCATATACCGGTTCGGCGGAGCCGCAGTTCCGGAGGGTGGTGAGCCACCCTTCCGGAAAAGCAGAGCCATGCTTCCGGACATAAGAGCCATTTGGTTATGGTGCCTTGGCGGTGGACCCTTTTGTCAAGACAATAATTTTTCAAATTTAAGATACTAAAGGGACCCCCCTTTCTTTTGACTTTTCTTTTTAATTATTTGTCAAGAAGAAGTTGTTTTTTCTTTTCGTCGTCGGGGCTGTGGTCAGTGTGGGCAACGCGATAGCGTTGTCCAAACCCTGTGGTCAACCCGTTTTTTGGGTTGTCCACAGGGCGGCACTGTCCACAGCCGGTTCCAGCAGGCGAGTTGAATAGTATACTTCAGCCGGTGTTTTATAGCCAAGGGACTGATGTGGCCTGTCATTATTGTAAAAGTTAATGTATTGGCCAATTCGTTGTCTTGCCTCTCTTGGGCTTGTGTAATCATTATGTAACCTTGGACTCTCTTGCGGTTCACGTTCATGTTCTCTCTGCGTAACCGTGTAATACGCCGGGAACCGTAGAAAGGCCACTTTGTATAGATCTCGTCGATGCGGTGCTTTATAGCGATTTCTTCTTCGGAAGATGGCACCGGCTTGTAATAGATACTTGTCCGGTTTATGCTCAATAATTTAGCCTGGGCGGTTAAGGAGATTTCCTTGGAATCTCGCTCTAACAGCACTACGCGCTCTGCTCTAGTCATTGTCGATGCCAGATTTTTTTTCAACCACTTCAATTGCGTGGTTAATCGCCCAATTTCAGCGTAAAGATCGTTGACCTTCTTCTCCTGTGCGGCATTGCCGGCCATCTTGCGGTCATCCGAAAATGGTCGGCAGCTTACTTATCGCCGTGGCCTTCCATTTGTTTCAAGCTGCGTTGGATGAACGCCGGTTTCTGATACAATTTGGGCTATGGTCTTTTCTTCCTTCAGAAGCTCCAGAACAACTTGGGCTTTGAAAATGTCTGTATAATGTTTTCTCATAGGTTAATTGTATCTTAAATTCGACCTTTTTACTGTCTGATTTTCTGGGTTCATTATACCGTGCAAAGCGGAAGGTTTCATTTCAACAAAGGGTATTTGCAAGCGCAGAAATACATGTTTGTCTTCAGAGTCAGGACGCCCATATTTGATGTACTCAATTATTGCTTCGCCAACCTCATTTAGCAACGGCAAAGCAACTGGCTCGCCGGTTTTTTTCACGGTGAACTCAATGGTGCTTGTCTGCCATTTCAGATTTTCAAACGTAAGTCCGCAGATGTCCGAAGCACGCATGCCAAGTCTTGCGGCAAGCAATATCATGGCGTAGTTGCGCTTCCCTTTGGGATTCGCTCTGTCAACACCATTCAGAAGTTGCTGGATTTCCTCCTTTGAATAAACGGAAGGTATCCCATCATGCTTACACTTGACTTGGGGAACAGTCGGAGAAAGGTCACTGGACACATATTGTTCGTCGAATAAAAAATTGAGAACGAGGCGCAAGGAACTGGCTGCTCCATCAAGTGTGGGAAGTTTGCCTGCGATGGAAAGGTGCTTCATGAATCCGATAACATGAGTGCTTTCGAACTCTTTGAGTGATTGAATGCCTGAACTGTCAAGATAATTCAAAAGTTTGTTCAGGCAGAATATATCTCTGTTGATTGTAGACAATGATAATCCGGCTTCAATTCGCATGTCGGTAAATTTTCGAAATGCTTTCTCAAACCGCGGTGCAAATTTGCATAGGGAATACGACTTTGGCGCCATGAATGTTTCATGCTCCAGGCAATTATTCAGAATCAAGATTGCCCGTTTTCGTCGCTTGTCCACTCCTGACAGCTTGCAATACATGCAATCCGAACTGATGTTGTATTGATCTTGCAGAAAGGCAATGCCTGTCACAGTTGAGAAGTGCGGTATACTCCTTTCAGACAAATGCTTTTTCAGTGTATTCCATGTGCTTGAGAGAGCTGAAATGTATTCTGCGGAATAGCCGGTTTGCTCCATTGATGCCTTAGCAAACTCAATGAGTTCTTGAGTTGTCTTTTGATTTTCCATTTTACTAACCTCCATGCATAAATTTGGCTTACGCCTGTATTCAGCATGTAGAAATATGTAAAGATAATCAATTAAATATATGATTATTATTACATTTGTTCGAGTATCTTTACATTTCATCCAACTTTCCATTCCACATAATATGAAAAGCTTTTCATATTATGTGATAATTAAACTGAACAGTGGCTATCTTCCAGGTCGCCAGTTCATAAGAGGTGGCAGGTAACGGTAACAGCATGAGTTTTTCTTCTTCCAGAAAGACGCTGAGCCTGCTGCCTTCTTTCTTTTGAAAGGGCTTGCTGTTGAATATTTGCAGCCTTTCTTTGATGGCCTGATTCAGTTCAGCAAGGCTAAAAAATTTCTGGTTACGTAAGGCGGCAATAATCCAGGTGGAGATGATTCCAACTGTTCCTTCCGCATTAGGCTTATCCTTTGGTTTTTTGACCCTCGCCGGTATAACGGCTGTATCAAAGTGCTCCGCCATTTCATGATAGGTTCTATTGACGATGGGAGTAAACCAAGAAGATTTCTCCACGCCGGTCTTTAAATTATCTGGAACCAGTATCCTGGTTGCACCATCATAGAAGCGATACATATTGGTATGGGCGGTAATCCAGTTTTCCTGATCCTGGGACAAAAATGCTTCCACATAGGCGTACTGGCTGTATGAAAGCGCAGCCACAAATACATAGGCGGGAATAATCTCACCTGTGTCTTTCGTCAATTATTGAAGCTGTCTGGCCAGCCCAGTCTACCTCCATCTGTTCGCCAGGTTTGCGAGGAATATGCATGGATGCTCTTTTGGTTTCCGCAAACTTTTGGTAGTAAAAGCAGAATTGGGAATACATAAAGGGAAGTTCTTGGCTTTGTCTGCATTCACCACAGTATTCAGTCCATAAAAGTCTGAGCGTTACATTATTTTTGGCTAATTCCTTATGGATATATTCCACATCAGGATAGCGGCGCGATAGTGATGATTGAACAACCGGGCCAGGAAAAAATATCTTCTCTAAATCTCCATCGGTTGTTTCCGCCCTTAACGGCCATGTTACATTAAGTTCTTTTGCTCGCTTCAATACTTTGGCCACTGTATTGCGTGAGCAATCCAAACTGACAGCGATACTTCGCTGGCTGATCCCTTGACTGTATAGCCGCAGGATCTCTCGATATTTGGTCATATGATGACCCTCCTTAGAATGTATTTACATCGTAACGATGCATAATTACATTCTAAAGGAAACAAAACCTATGTGATTGGCCTTCGACTTCGGAAGGGTGGCTCTGAAAAACCGGAACGGTGGTTCTCTCTCACCGGAACAGTGGCTCAAATTGCTCCGGATTACCCAATAAGCACCGGCTGACTGTTGGTAATGGTTTTGAGTTTTTCTAAAAAAATTTCCCGAAAAGCCTGGTGGGCTACCGCCAGGATTATGGCATCCAGCTTTGGTGCTTCGTTTAGATTGGTTATTTGTTTAATCTCAAAATCGTTTTCTATATTGTCCAGGTGGTGGAAGATGATGGCCAGTTCATTGACCAGGGCAATATTTAAATCCCGCTGGATCTGTCTGCCGACAGGCAGGTGTTTTCAATGACCTTGGCTGCTTCAGCGGTGCGGATGTCCAGCGCGTAATAAACCGAGCCGGCCACTAGTCGGTAAAGGTCCGCCACCAGTACAATGTTTCGTAATTATCGCTTCAATGTTATTTTGGAATTGATCTACTAGTTGAGTGGTTTTTTCATCTATTATGCTGGCTACTATTTTAGTGATGTTTTGGAGGGTGTGTTCTTTGTCGCCGGGGTTAGCTCGTTCCGGAGAGTAAGCCAGGCGGAAATCTTCGCCGCAAAGATACCCTGATTCTTGTTCCAGAATAGGTTTGACCACTTCTTCGGCGACCCCTGGATAAACGGTAGACTCCAGGATAACCGTGGAGTTCCTGCGCATATTAGCGCCCACCAGGCGGGCGGCGTATTTTATGTAAGACAGGTCAGGAAATTTTGCTTTGGTGACCGGGGTAGGTACGCAAAGAATAAAGAAATCGGCTGGCTTGATTTTTTCCGGATTGGTGGTAAAGACAAGGTTGCCGTTTCGGTCGTCAGTTGTCGGTCGTCAGGGGACTTTTGTAAGGCAAATACTTTTTGTTTATCCAGGTCAAAGCCGATGACTTTTAGTTTTTGGGCAAACGCTTCGGCTAAAGGTAGGCCTACGTAACCCAAACCGATGATGCAAAAATATTGGGGGTCAGGTCTTGAAATATCACTTTTTTGCTGGGGAAGCAAAGGGGACGTTCTTTTTGCTTTATAAGTAGGGGCGTTAAATTAAACGCCCCTACAAAGGAGCCTTTAATGACCTTGCCGGCGTTGTTCAGGGCATTGAATGGCCAGTCCGATTGACCAGGGTAATGTTTAGGGTGCCGCCGGATGTTTTCCATTGACTTCCCGGGCTTTCTCTTTAGGGCCTTCCACATCTATCTCCTTTGTTACTCCTCTTCTAATACTTCATCTAAAATCTTGGCAAACTCATCTAGACTGGCAACTTTAATGCTCTTTTTATGGAGGGACTTTAACACCGCAGGATCATCAATAAGCTCAAGCTTTCTGCTAACCCCTTTTTTAATTATGCCAAAGCGCTCTTCTAAGATATCCAGGATGTCTTCCTGCAAAGCCTCAAGCTTCCCACTTTTTTTTCCTTTCTCTATCCCTTTCTCTATCCCTTTCTCTATCCCTTTCTCTATCCCTTCATTTATCCAGTCCTGCACAATGCTTGCTTCCCGTAACATTTTCATCTCCTCCTTAAAAAATTTCAGTAAAAAGTCTTTGGGGAAATACCTTCCGGCTACCGTAACGGCTAAAGATAATGCCTCAGCCCGCCATTTTTCATCTCCACTTTCAAAAATCAGCTCTTTACTCCTGGCCAAAACCTCTTCTTTTTTTTCCTTGGTTAAAAGAACCAACAGGGGGGCTAATTCCTTTAATGGAGGATATACTCCTGTTCTTCATCCGTAAGACCGTAAACAAAATCAAGCCTTCTTTCCGGCAAGTTAATCTCTGGGTTTTCAATGGTTTCAAAGAATAGATTTTCTGCAGTTTTTTGTTTAATTCTATCATTTTGCTTTTATTTTACCACAGGTTGGGGGGAAGAAAAATAAAAATCTTGAATCTTAGGAATTCCGTGAAGAAAGGGGAAGCAAGGGGACGTTCTTTTTGCTTCATAGATTTTCGCAAAGTTTTGCTTTTATGGTAAGGGTTGGAAGATTTAATGGCGGGGTTGGGTGGTGGCGTTGGATTTAATTGTCCGGGTGGTAGAAATTCAAGGGAAATGCCTTATTATGTGGCCTTGAGCAAGGGAATAAATTCGGTTGCGTTGAGACCTGGCCAGATGTTTGCCTGACGAGCCCAAAGAGGCCAAAAGTGCGCCTACCAGTTCGTTGACAATTTTAAAACGCTTTTCTATGCATGGTTGCCCTATTTTGGTTATAATACAATTAAAATAGATTTTACCTGGATAAGCTTAACGGTAAATGCTTCATGCATGAAAAGAGGTGGTATCATGGGTATCCTGGAGGTTTCGAAAAGCGAGATAAAAGAATATCAGAAGTTAAAGATTATTTCTGAGATGGTTCTTCTAAAAGAACATATTAAGCTTTTTGAACAAAAATATGGATGTAACTTTGAAGAATTTGAGGGGCGCATCAAACAGGCGGCAGAAGACTTTGAGAGCTGGGATGACTGTCTTGAATGGAAGGCTTATCAACGCAGCTTTGAAGAGCTTAAAAAAAAGATTGGTGAAATAGAACGTGCTAAGGATATTAGAATTGCTGAATAAATCCAGGATCGTAAACTCCTATGAGATACAAGACTTTAGGCAGGGAAGCGATTTCTATTACATAAAAGTTCAGGTCGGTTTGCATAACAATACATTTCTTTATATAAGACAGTATGTGTCTGATGAAGAATATTCTTACTCCTATCATTGGCAGGACGAAAGTGGGCTGCTTGTCATTAGGTGGGATAATGCGCCTCATTATAAACAGATTCAAACATATCCCCATCACAAACACTTAGGAGAAAAGATTTTGGCCTCAAATGAGATGACCCTGGAAGGCGTATTGGAATACATTGATACTTTTCTTGAAAAGAAATAAGTATCGGCCGCCGGGAAGAAGAACTCTACCGGATTATATCCTGGGAAGCAAGGGGACGGTTCCCTTGTCTTACCAAAAAGCTCTCCTGTCAGAATAGAAGAAGCGCTTTTTTTTGCGAAAGAAAGTCTTTATCCAGGTCCAGATGGGGATGAAATTTTTAATAATGTATTTAAGGATTGATTGAAATACGAATCATGGTATATTAAGATAAAACGAAAGAAGAAGGAATAAGAATAAAGGGGATAAGAAAGATGGGATACGAAAGCAGAGAGTTAATTAAAATAAACGAGTATTTATCTAAGAAAGGGATAAATACATCTGAGGATGAGATATTAAAGGTGATATTTGAATTTGTAGCCGAAAAGGAAGACGAGCTATTAGCCATTGTGAAAAGAAAAAAATCGGAAGAGATTTTGAAGTGCTGGTTAGAAACACCTGTTGAAGTTGAGAAGACAGATGCTTTAAAAGAGCACAACTCGGTGATTTGATAATATGTTCATAGATAGTGTCGTGTGGATAGGTGCAAAGCTAAAAAGAGACCAGTGGCATGATAAATCCGTTCCCATCATAAATAAGTTCCTCAACAAAGAGATTAATATCGTTTACATTACAGATTATATTGTTCTGGAGAAGGAATGCTGGAAAAAGATGCGAAAAATATCTTATGTACAGTCAATCAACGAAACTGTATTTGTCAACTGAAATTTACCCCAGATCGTCATTGAAAATGACGCCACATTAAACTAAAAAGAACAAACTATTTATTTAGAATTAAACCAATTTTTGCTGCTCCAACCACTCCTTTGTCTCCTT
>JJNX02000070.1 GCA_000681355.2 Peptococcaceae bacterium SCADC1_2_3 | reverse complement strand
CATGCTCGCCTTTTTTAAGTTTTCCCAGAAACTCTTGACGCCGGGCTGCAGGAGCGTTAGATTTAACGCCCCTACTTGTTATTTTACGCCGTGTCTTTCTCCAGCCCCCAAAAATTTCTGTTTCCGTGACCACAATAAGACGCTCAGAAGTTAAAATAAATCCCTCACTTAAATAACCAATGGTAATAATTACCTTACCGGGCCGGAAATTTAACGGCGGATAAGTCATTAATTCAGCATTAATTTCAGCTTCAGCTAACAATTCTTGTAAATAACGGCCTCGCTCAACCTCACTCACTAAAAGGGCAAGAGTATAATTTTCATCCCGCCATTTTTTAACCTGGGTTTTAAAATACTCCAGGTGACCGTTAAATTTGGGCGGACTTTTACTGGCAAATGTAACTATGTTTTGCGGTATAATACCTTCCGGTGGCCGGTAAATTACCGAAAAATAAACCGTCTGACGACTTTTTATTTCTTGATATATTTGGTTCCAACTCACGTACCCCTTTAATTGACCGGGTAAAATTTTGCCTTGGTTAATTAAAGCCGCAAATGTTTCTTCATTTTCTTTTTCCTTAATTTTTATGACTTCCTCAATCCGCCAAAAACTATCTACTATAACTAAGCCATCCTTAGGAAGATAATCAAGCAGCGTAAATGCCCGGGGGTAAAAATAAGGTAAATATTGTTCCCATTTACTGGTAGAACCTTTTAAGCTAATTTGGGCCAGGGTATTTTCTCCGTAAGCCTTTATATTTTGGGCCTTTGTTTCCTGATTTAAATTCTTAAGCCCTTTCTTTAATTGTTGCTTATATTCCCTGGCAAATTCTTTTTGGGCGGTTTCCCAGCCTTCTGGCTCTACAACTAACTCGCTGGCTGGAAAAATTAATACTTCATCTATCTTTTCCTCAACCCGCTGGGTATCCCGGTTAAAGTAGCGAATTTGTTCCACCTGATTATCTAAAAAATCAATCCTTACCGGCCGGTTAAAGGTAGCGGGAAAAACATCTAATATTCCCCCTCCCCGGGTACAAAACCGGCCGTGGCCCTCAACCAGGTCTGCCCATACATAACCAGAATCTAACAAGCGCTGCTTTATAATAACGGGCTCTACTTGCTTTCCAACCGAAACTTTAATTGCTGCTTTACGTATAATTTCCGGAGGTGCTAACATACGCAAAAGAGCCTGGGCCGGGGCAACCACTATCACCGGCTTACCCTGAACTAACATTTCCAGCACCTTAAGACGCTGGGTTATAATTTCACGTCCCTGGGCCAAAACAGGCAATGGCAACAAAGGCCAAATAGGATACTCGTAAACAGGTATTCCTGACAGTAAATAATTTAAATCGTTAACAAAAACCCCTGCTTCGTCTTCACTAGACACAATCACTAATACCGGGCCCTGGATAGCAGACATTAAGCCAGCCCCCACAACACAACGCAATGAGCCCGAAAGACCATAAACAAACTGGGCCTTAAGGTGCTGATTTAGACCCTGATTTAATTTATTAAATTCTGGAATTTCTTTTAAAAAAGAGGTTATCGGATGGTTCATTTTTAACCTTATTTAATAATTATTTTATGTTTTCTTTGATAAAATTTTACCGCGTAAAACTAATAATATCAAGTCGTTCCAAATATAGGATAAGGGTTTCGTGGTTATTAGCCTGTATTTAATTTTACCTTGATTTAAGTATTATTGACAATCCTTTAAACCGTGTAATAAAATCAAGGCAAATGATTCTGGAGTTACAAACTTATGGTGCCTGATAATTTAAAAACTATCCTTCTACGTTTGACGCAAAAAGAAATTACCCTGGATCAGGCAGTAGCCTACCTCAATGTTTTACCTTACCAGAATCTCGGTTACGCCAAAATAGACCATCACCGTACCCTACGGCAAGGTTTTCCAGAAGTTATTTTTTGCCAGGGAAAAACTATTTCCCAGGTAACCGCTATTTTTCTAGAATTAGCTACCGTCAACCATACCGTACTGGCCACGCGGGCAAATAGGAAAATGTACCTATCCGTAAAGAAATATTGCCCGGAAGCTGTTTTTTTTGACGCCGCCCGCTGTTTGGTTTATGGGATGCCCCAGGACCCTATTTTTAAAGGGGAAGTACTGATAATCAGTGCTGGCACGGCAGATGAAAGGGTAGCTGAAGAAGCGGCTGTTTGCGCTCAAGTCATGGGCAACCCGGTAAAAAAATTATTTGACGTAGGCGTGGCCGGTCTGCATCGTTTAATTGATCATTATGATTTAATCCACCAGGCTAAAATAATTATTGTCGTGGCCGGTATGGAAGGAGCTTTACCCAGCGTAGTTGGTGGTTTAACCGATCGTCCGGTTATTGCCGTTCCAACCAGTATTGGTTACGGCGCTAATTTTGGGGGGCTGGCCCCCCTTTTAACCATGCTTAACAGTTGCGCTATGGGTATTGGTGTAGTAAATATTGATAATGGTTTTGGTGCGGCCGCTCTGGCTACCGCCATTAACCGTTTAATTGAATAAAAATTTAAGGTGTGAAAGGGCCTATAAAAGCATGAACGTTCTTTATCTGGATTGTTTCAGCGGCATAAGCGGGGATATGGCCTTAGGCGCCTTAATTGACGCGGGCGCAAACCAGGAAGCCTTATTTAATGGTTTAAAATCATTATCTTTACCTGAAAGTTACCGTCTATTAATAAAAGAAGAAAAACGTCAGGGTTGGCGGGGTCTTAAGGTAACTGTCCAAATAGAAAATTCCGCCTCTCCATTCCGCTCGCTTAAAGATATTCGTTTGCTAATTACCTCTAGTCACTTACCGCCAAAAGTACAGCAAACAGCTATGGCCATATTTGCCCGTTTAGCTGCCGCTGAAGGAAAGGTTCACGGAATATCACCGGAGGAAGTTCATTTTCACGAAGTAGGCGCAGTGGATGCCTTAATTGAGATTGTTGGCACGGCTATTGTCCTGGCTGAATTTAAAATTCAAAAAATATATTGCTCCCCGCTGCCTTTATTTTCCGGAACTACTCACTGCCAGCACGGCATAATTCCCCTCCCCGCCCCGGCCACGGCAGAATTAATAAAAGGGGTCCCTACGCGGGCCACCGGTATTACCGGTGAACTTGTCACCCCAACCGGCGCGTCTATTGCCACCACTTTAGCCGCTGAATTCGGTCCTATGCCGGCCCTAAACATAACCCATATTGGTTATGGTTTAGGAAGTCAGGATTTCCCTCAACCTAATTTTTTGCGGGTCTTTATTGGTCAGGAAGAAAATAATAAGACGCTAAAAGGGGAAGATATTTTGGTCCTGGAAACAAATATTGACGATATGCCTCCCGAAATTTTACCGGCGGTGGTTAGTAAGTTATTAGCCGCGGGAGCGCAAGATGTCTTTTTAACCCCTTTAATCATGAAAAAGGGTCGCCCTGGTTACCAGCTTACGGTCTTATGTTATCCTCAGGTTAAAGAAAAGATAATGACGCTTATTTTAAAGGAAACCAGCACCCTAGGCGTAAGAATGCGCCCGGAAAAACGTCAGGTTCTCCCCAGAGAAATTAAAACCATTTTAACGCCTTACGGTCCAGTAGAAGTAAAAATAGCTTGCCTGGCAAACGGGGAAGTTAAATTAAAACCGGAGTTTGATTCTTGTTATGAATGTGCTTTAAAAAACAACCGTCCTATCCGGGAGGTTTACCTAGCTGCGCAAAACATAGCCCAAGAAACTTTAACCAAGAAGAATAAAAACAGCTAGATCCAAGTAAAAAGCCGGGTTTATTCCTCTTTTTTTAAATATGAAATAACCCGGCTTTTTTTCCGACCAGGATTAACTTTTTAACTTAAATGTTTCACATTTTGTTTGGGGTGAATTACTGGATTTATTTACCCCGTTACGGTCAACCTGAATCATGGGAGCATTACACACTATCCGTTCATTGTAGTGACATTCGGTAACGTTACACTTAATATCGGGCATATTATCACCTCCCAAGCATATTTTTCCCGTTAAATGAAAATTTATGTATCTTTATAGCGGTCTTTTTTTTGGAATACCCGGTCTTCTAGGGTACCGGAGAGGAGTAATACCAATTTTTTGAACGATAACTAAACGTCGCTCGGCATTTAAAAAAGGTAAACGAATAGCCGCCACTTGCCTTAATTTGCCGCCTAAAAATTGCATGGCCCGGTTGGCTTCTTCTAACTCCGGATTAACTGCCGGCCCCTTCCAGGCAATAAAGAAGCCGCCTTTTTTTAACAAAGGCAAGCTATATTCCAGAATAACAGAAAGTCTAGCTACTGCTCTTACCACTACATAATCAAATTTATCCCGGTAGCAATTATCCTGGCCTATTTCCTCTGCCCGGCGGTTAATTACCTGTACTTCCCCTATATTTAATTGCTTTATTAATCCCTGTAAAAAAGAAACTTTTTTTCTTTTGACTTCAAGTAAAGTAAGCTTGATTTCTGGCTGCGCAATTTTTAAGGGCAAACCAGGAAAACCTGCTCCCGTTCCTAGATCAATAACGGCTTGATTTTTTAAAGAGTAAGGGAGGAGGGTAAGACAGGTTAAAGAATCAAGAAAATGCTTACAGGCTATTTCCTTAGCGGTTAAAATAGCGGTTAAATTTAATTTTTCCTGTTCTAAAAGCAGTAACTGAGCGTAAAGGCTAAACTTTTCTACTTGTTCCTTACTTAATGACAAGCCCATCTTTAAGGCCCCTTCCGTCAGCCAGTACGCCAGTTCTTCCTTCATTTAAGCGCCAACCATTTTGGTTATTGCTTCTTTATCTAAAGATTTCCGGTTAAACTGCTCTAAAGAAACTAAAAGTATCGCTATATCCGCCGGACTTACGCCAGAAATACGCCCGGCTTGTCCTATGGAGCGCGGTTTTATTTCCGCTAATTTTTCTTTTGCTTCAGCGGAAAGACTTTTTACCTCCTGATAGTTAAACTCGCTTGGAATTAAGCGGTGCTCTAACTTTTCTTGCCGGACCACCTGCGCTTTTTGCTTTTCAATGTACCCTTGATATTTAATCTCAATAGCCGCTTCTTCTTCCACTTCAGGGGGCAGGCCCAAGGAAGAGCTAAAAATTTGTTTTAAGTGATGATATTTAATTTCAGGCCTTTTTAAAAGCGCCGCCATAGAAACATTTTGTTGTAATTCAGCGCTGCCTGCGTCCCTTAAAATGGCGTTTACTTTCGTGTTGACCGGGACAAAGGTTTTATGTAAGCGCGCTATTTCCTGCGCTATAAGCTCCCTTTTTTGGGCAAAAGCAGCGTACCTTTCCGGTGAGACCAGCCCTACCCGGTAGCCTTTTTCGGTTAACCTTAAGTCCGCGTTATCCTGTCTTAAAAGTAAACGGTATTCTGCCCGGGAGGTCATCATACGATATGGTTCATTTGTGCCCTTAGTTACCAGATCATCAATTAAAACGCCAATGTACGCCTCAGTCCGGGAAAGAATTAAAGGTTCCTTGTTTTTAAGCCAAAGAGCTGCGTTTATTCCGGCAATAATACCTTGGGCCGCAGCTTCTTCGTAGCCTGAAGTACCGTTAATTTGACCGGCGCTAAAAAGTCCTTTAATTTCTTTGTGCTCCAAAGAGCTCTTTAGTTGGACCGGAATTAAGTAATCATATTCAATAGCGTAACCAGGCCTTACCATCTCTACTTTTTCTAAACCAGAAACGGTACGAAGCATGGCCAACTGAACATCTTCGGGTAAGCTAGTACTCATTCCCTGTATGTACATTTCATTAGTGTTTATTCCTTCCGGTTCAATAAAAATCTGGTGGGCTGGTTTATCCGCAAAACGCACTACTTTACTTTCTATTGAAGGACAATAACGCGGCCCTACCCCTTGAATAACGCCACTAAAAAGAGGGGAACGGTGCAGATTCTCTTTTATTACCTCATGGGTGTTTTTATTAGTATAGGTTAACCAACAAGGTAACTGATCCCGATTTTTTACCCCGGAAAAATAAGAGAAATTCTGGAGTTTTTCATCCCCGGGTTGTATTTTCATTTTCGAAAAATCAATACTGTGCCCATCAACCCGGGCTGGGGTCCCTGTTTTAAACCGCCCTATGGCTAACCCTAAGGAACGTAAACAATCCGCTAAAATAACCGCTGGAAACTGGCCGGCCGGCCCCCCCGGATAGACCAGTTCACCAATAATAATCCTTCCTTTCAGGTATGTCCCGGTCGTTAGAATCACCACCGGAGCAATAAACTTTGCCCCGGTATGACCTACCACTCCTTCCACCCGATCACCACGGACAAGCAGCCGTTCTACCAATACTTGTTTAGCATCTAATCCAGGTTGGTTCTCTATGCTTTGTTTCATATAAATATGGTATCTTTTTTTATCCGTTTGAGCCCGTAAAGCATGTACGGCTGGTCCCTTAGCGGTATTTAACATACGTACCTGGATAGCTGCTTTGTCTGTATTTAAACCAATTTCTCCCCCCAAGGCATCAACTTCCCGCACCAGTTGGCTTTTTGCCGGCCCCCCTACAGCCGGATTACAAGGCATTAAAGCCACATTGTCCAGGTTTAAGGAAACAATTAAAGTTCGATAACCAAGGCGGGCGGTGGCTAAAGCTGCTTCACAACCCGCATGACCAGCCCCTACCACAATAACATCGTATTTTCCGGCTAAATATTCCACCATTCCTCACCTCGTTGCAAGGGGCGTTAAATTTAACGCCCCTACTTTTTTATTTACCTATATTTTATCTACCTATATAAACATCTCTACTCTGCTTATTTACCCACGCAAAAGTCGGCAAAAATACGGTTAATAATATCTTCACTTACCGCGGTACCGGTAATCTCACCTAACGCTTCCCAGGCATTTTTTAAATCAATGGCCAACAAGTCCTCCGGAACGTTGTTTTCTAACCCGGTTAAACTATCTTCTAAAGACTGCCTGGCGCGTATTAAAGCAATTTTATGCCGCACATTACTTACCCATAAAGGGACAGTCATTTTTACCTGTCCATTTAATACTATTTCCGTAATTTTATCTTTTAGCTCCCTAAGACCAATTTTATTTTTAACAGATAATTTCATAATTGGTGTATCTTTAATCTTTTCCTTTAACCGGGAAACCAAAAAATCACCTGGCACCAAGTCTATCTTATTAACCAGAATAATTCCTTTTTTATCCTTTACTAAATCAAATATTTCTTGAAGGTCAACCTCTAAACCTGTGTCAGACGCAAGCATAAATAAAATCAAGTCCGCTTGTTGGATTAAAGCATGGGTTCTTGCTATTCCTTCCTCCTCGACAATATTTTCGGGTGCTCTTAGACCAGCAGTGTCTACTAATCTCACCGGAATACCGTTTATATTTACACTTTCCTCAATTATATCGCGGGTAGTTCCTGGTAAATCGGTAACAATGGCCCTTTTTTCCTGGAGTAAAACGTTCAAAAGGGATGATTTACCAACATTTGGACAACCAACAATAACGATTCTCATGCCTTCCCGGTATATTTTACCGTGGTCCGCGGTAGCAATTAAATCATTTACTTTAGCCAGTATTTCCTGAATTAATTCTATTGCCTCGGCAGGTGAAAAATTAGCTAAATTTTCTTCCGGAAAATCAATATTTACTTCAATTAAAGCCAGCAACCCCAGTAAACGGTCCATTAATTGGTTAATGGTGCGGGCTAATTCTCCTTTTAAGTGACTGGCCGCTAACTTTAAGCTTTCCTCTGTTTTAGCCCTGATTACATCCAGTACCGCTTCAGCTTGCGTTAAGTCAAGACGTCCGTTTAAAAAAGCCCTTTTGGTAAATTCTCCTGGTTCAGCTAAACGGGCTCCCTGGATTAAAACCAGTTCTAAGGTTTTTTTAACCGGTAGTACCCCACCGTGACAGTTAAACTCTACCACATCTTCTCCGGTATAACTATGCGGGGAGCGCATTACCCCTAATAAAACTTGATCAATTACTATACCTGTTTCTGGTTCCACTATATAACCATAATAAAGTTTATGTGATTCGTTTTCTTTGCACCAAGATATACCTTTTTTTACTTGTTTAAAAACACGAGACGCAATCTTAAAAGCCTCTTGGCCACTAACCCGAACAATTCCTATTCCACCTTCCCCTATCGGAGTAGCAATGGCGGCAATGGTGTCAGTTAACATTATCTCCTCACCTCTTTTATAAGGGCGTTAAATTTAAAGCCCTTATAATAAAGAAACTACCCCCCTTCTCGAGGTTCGAGGTTCGAGGTTCGATGCTTGTTGGAATTAGCCTTTGGCCAACTCTTTCATTTTTCAAACTTCTAATTTCGAAATTCGAGAAGAGGGGATATGAATTCTTTTTTTCTACTAATATTATATTACATAATTACCATTTACCGCAACCCGTATATATTACCCGCCTTAAATACTACTTCTCCTATTTCTAGGTGAAATAATTACTTTCCGGTAAGGCTCCTCACCTTCACTAAAAGTATAAATATCGTTTCTTACCTGTAAAGCAGTATGAATTATCCTCCTTTCCTGAGCGCTCATTGGCTCTAAGACCACTGCTTCCCCTTTTTGCTTTGCCTTATTAGCTAATTTTAAAGCTAAACGTTGCAATGTTTCCTCCCGACGCCTACGGTATCCTTCAATATCTATAAATACTTTTTTGCGCGTGGAGTTATTTTTATTTACTTGTAAGTTAACTAAAAACTGTAAAGCTTCCATAGTTTCGCCACGCCGGCCAATTAATAAACCTACTTCTGGCCCTTTTAAATCAATAAAAACCCGATCATCTTTTTCCCAAATATTCATTTCTATTAATAAATCCATGGCCTGGAATATACTATTTAAAAAAAACTTTACTTTCCTTACTAAAGAATCTTTCACCGTTACCTTAACTTTAGCCGGTTTACCTTTAAAAAATCCTAAGAAACCCTTTGCCGGTTCTTCAATAACCTCAACGACCGTTTCTTCCTCCATTACCCCTAACTCTTTAAGCGCACTATTTAACGCTTCTTTTACTGTTTTGCCCGACTTTTCGATTACCTCCACTTTTTTCAAGTGCCTCCTTTAGCCCTCGCGTTTGCCTGTTTACGAGGTATTGTTGACCAATACTTAGCACATTAAAAGCAACCCAATATAAAACCAAGCCTGCGGGTACGGTCGTACTTATCCAGATAATAAAAAAAGGCATAACCAGCAACATTGTTTTTTGGGTGGGGTCATTAACATTGGAGACCATTTTTGTTTGTAAATACGTGGTTAACCCTGATAGAATAGGCAGAATTAAATCAGTGGCTTGGTGAATACCAATAGCACTTAAGCTGGCCACCCATAAGAATTGGGCGTGGGCACCCTCGGCATATTTAAAATTATACAGCGCCCGGTATAGAGCAATTAAAATGGGCATTTGAATTAAAAGGGGCAGACATCCGGACAGAGGATTTACCTTATGTTCTTTATAAAGCTCCATTATTTTTTGCTGCATTTTTTGAGGGTCTTTGGCTTTATATTTTTCCTGAATTTCCTTTACTTTAGGCGCTAATTGCTGCATGGCTACCATTGACTGCATTTGTTTATGAGTTAAAGGGAATAAAACTAATTTAACTAGAACAGTAAAAAAAATGATGGCCAAGCCGTAATTAGGTAGATCAATCATAACTGTTAAATGATAAAACCAGTTTAGTAAGGAAATCATACCGTTAACCAGTGACTGAAACAAAAAACTACCTCCTTAGACTTAACAACCGCAAATTAATCAACCGGATCATATCCACCAAGACAAAACGGGTGACAACGCAACAATCTTCTAATAGTTAAAAATACCCCTTTTTTTATCCCGTATTTTTCAATTGCCTGGTAACAATAACTGGAACAAGTCGGATAAAACCTACAACTAGGAGGTTTTAAGGGTGATAAGTATTTTTGGTAAAACTTTACGCCTTTTAAAAAAAAATTAGTTAACGTTAAACCCTCCTTTTTCCTGAGCATTTTTAGATAACTTTAACAAACACATTTTTAAAGAATGATAGCTTTCTTTTGCCGCTCCTTTACGTGCTAGAATAACAATATTATAATCTTTTGGAAAAATAGCTTCATTTAACCGGCAAACTTCTTTTAAAAGACGTCGTAAGCGATTTCTTACCACTGCTTTACCTACTTTTTTACTCACCACAAAGCCAAAATGCCCTTTTTTATTTTCTTTGTTTTTTAAAAAATATAAAACTAATAAACGATTAGAAACAAAAAAACCATATTTATAAACCTGGCGAAAATTTTTTCTTTTTTTTAAGGTTAAAACCTTACTCATTTAAAAACTATCAACTGACCTATTTTAATATAAAAACTTATGAATCTTATATTTCTCAAGCCGAAAGTTCCTTCCTCTTTTTATTTCTGCGCCGCTTAATAATACTTCGGCCTGCTCTAGTCCGCATCCGCTTTAAAAAACCGTGACACCGTTTCCTTTTCCGTACTTTCGGTTGAAAAGTTCGTTTCATAAAAAATTAAATACCCCCTTTATAACCAAAACTATCTTGACGTTGATGATTGGTAGTTGGTAGACCCTAACAACTAACCACCATTTCCCTAACCATCAATAAGTTTTCATCTCTTTTTTTCAAATTATATAGAAAAAACCACCTGTCGTCAAGAAAAACTCTAAAACATACTTTAAACAGATTAGAGAGCCCTTCGTCCTATGTTTACTTTTCTTTACCAGGTTTGTTATGATAGGTTTAAAATAAATTTAAAGCATATCCAAATAAAATGTCCGTAATAATACCTTTATTTAATTTTAAATTTTACGGAGGTTTTTAATAGCCAATGTTAAAGTCAGAATTAATTAATACCTGGAACTTACTTTTAGATAATTTAAGACCAAAAATAAATAAACACTCTTTTGAAACCTGGTTTAAAACCTTACAACCAATTGGCTATGAAAATAAAACACTTTTTATTGAAGTTCCTGATTCCTTTACTAGAGAGTGGTTACTAGATCACTATACCCAAATTATTAAAAGAACCTTACGAAACATTACCCATCAAGAACTTGAGCTTAAATTCATTTTAACCGAAGAGGTAGCTTATTTGCCTTATAAATTTACCCAAAATAATAAAGTAGACTCTTTTAATCAGCTTTCTTTAATTAATTCTAAACACACCTTTGAAACCTTTGTTATGGGAAATAGTAACCACTTAACCCATGCGGCCTGCCTGGCTGTGGCTCAATCACCGGCTAAAGCCTACAATCCCCTTTTTATTTACGGGGGAGTGGGATTAGGTAAAACGCATTTACTGCACGCAATCTGTAATTACGCCCTAAAAAACAACCATAACTCTAAAACTACCTATACAACCACCGAAACTTTTATGAATGAATTAATCAACGCTATCCGAGAAAACGCTACTTCTTTATTTAGGCAAAAATACCGCCATATGGACATTCTACTTATTGATGATATTCAATTTTTAGCTGGAAAAGAAGGGACTCAAGAGGAGTTTTTCCACACTTTTAATAC
>JJNX02000069.1 GCA_000681355.2 Peptococcaceae bacterium SCADC1_2_3 | reverse complement strand
TTGACTATCCCGAAAATCAGGATGATGATTCAACAATTTCTGTCAGTTTGGACAGGAGTATGTAATTGTTGTGGGCAAAAGCTTCGCATTAAAGGATATTTAACATTTACTTAACGTTGTAGTACTAAGAGGAATTGAAACTCATAGCCGGAAGCGCATAAGTCCAAGTACAGGTTGTGTTTTTAGCCTGCCTAAGAGGAATTGAAACGTAAGTGTACATTCCGCCTGCGACACTGCTGAACCGTTTTTAGCCTGCCTAAGAGGAATTGAAACCCCTAAGGGAGCGGACAGCGTGGAGTACGGCCACCAGTTTTTAGCCTGCCTAAGAGGAATTGAAACAGATACTGAAGAAACTGACGCGGCTATTCTGCTACGTTTTTAGCCTGCCTAAGAGGAATTGAAACGCACATCACATATTGGAAGGCTACACGTTTACGAATAGTTTTTAGCCTGCCTAAGAGGAATTGAAACGGAAAAAAGGAGGTAAACTTACATGAATAATAATTTGTTTTTAGCCTGCCTAAGAGGAATTGAAACCGTTTTTTTCCCAACATTGCCACTTCAGGGTCAATGCGTTTTTAGCCTGCCTAAGAGGAATTGAAACTAATAGGACAACGTCGGCCCTGCCATCCCGAACAACGTTTTTAGCCTGCCTAAGAGGAATTGAAACCGTTTAGTTTCTTCAGAATGTTTCTGTCCTTTCCGCGTTTTTAGCCTGCCTAAGAGGAATTGAAACGTGACGTAAATTCAAACTCATTCCAGGCAGCTACGTCAGTTTTTAGCCTGCCTAAGAGGAATTGAAACCCCCTAAAACTAGCTCCGAAGTAAAATTGCCATCCCGAGTTTTTAGCCTGCCTAAGAGGAATTGAAACATGGTCGTGGTCATCAGTATTGGTGCGAAGAATGTTGGTTTTTAGCCTGCCTAAGAGGAATTGAAACTGGTAACTAATCCGCTCATTCTAGACATTGTTTTCCCGTTTTTAGCCTGCCTAAGAGGAATTGAAACTGCAGAATACAAAGCACAGTTTCTTGATCCGGGCAGTTTTTAGCCTGCCTAAGAGGAATTGAAACCCATCACAGAACACCTGCCCACATACTTTTCTTTAGTTGTTTTTAGCCTGCCTAAGAGGAATTGAAACAAGTGACAAAGCAACAAGAGCAATAATATTAACCCGTTTTTAGCCTGCCTAAGAGGAATTGAAACACATATAAAAAGTAACAGTGTCAAGGTATTTTAAAGGTTTTTAGCCTGCCTAAGAGGAATTGAAACACGACTTAACTGTTGATTTTTTTCTGGTAGGGTATGCGGTTTTTAGCCTGCCTAAGAGGAATTGAAACATAACATGTGTGTAGTCGGCATACCATTCGGCACGTTGTTTTTAGCCTGCCTAAGAGGAATTGAAACGGGGTGCTAATAATACCGTAACCGGCAATAGCTGTTGTTTTTAGCCTGCCTAAGAGGAATTGAAACGCGAGTTTATTACCCGTGTTGGAGCTAGGGTAGTAGTTTTTAGCCTGCCTAAGAGGAATTGAAACATTATACAGATATAGAAGTTGAAGAATTTATCTTTTTGTTTTTAGCCTGCCTAAGAGGAATTGAAACTTCGCCCACGGTAAAATGTTTTCAGATTTCTTCTCGTTTTTAGCCTGCCTAAGAGGAATTGAAACTTCTTTTTCCTGTTAGTTTATTAAACCCAACTGTTTTGGTTTTTAGCCTGCCTAAGAGGAATTGAAACCGGTCTCTGAGATATTCATCATACTCTATCGGTTTGGTTTTTAGCCTGCCTAAGAGGAATTGAAACATATAATGAACTTCATCTATGATCAACACCTGGGGCGTTTTTAGCCTGCCTAAGAGGAATTGAAACACCAAACTGAAGCAGCAGGGCTGGATGGGAGTAGCTTGTTTTTAGCCTGCCTAAGAGGAATTGAAACAACAATGATAGAATGGCTTAACTCTTTTCCCCGAAGGTTTTTAGCCTGCCTAAGAGGAATTGAAACTAGTTTTCTACCCAATATGTATGCTCTCTTACCGTTGTTTTTAGCCTGCCTAAGAGGAATTGAAACATGGGAATGATGTTGATAGACAAGGGTTTTACTGGCAGTTTTTAGCCTGCCTAAGAGGAATTGAAACTTGCATACCCTACCAGAAAAAAATCAACAGTTAAGTCGTTTTTAGCCTGCCTAAGAGGAATTGAAACACTTTCATCCGCCTTAGCTAACTCCATTTAGACTTTCGTTTTTAGCCTGCCTAAGAGGAATTGAAACTTTTATCGACCCTGCTGGTTCTCAATTGCATCTTCCGTTTTTAGCCTGCCTAAGAGGAATTGAAACCTTGGTCAAGAAACCTGCATGGAATCTGAGGGTTTGGGTTTTTAGCCTGCCTAAGAGGAATTGAAACTCAAAGGAACACAGGCAGCTTTAGAAATATGCCTAGTTTTTAGCCTGCCTAAGAGGAATTGAAACTTTCTAAATCATCCCATGTTATATCCAACGCATCGAGTTTTTAGCCTGCCTAAGAGGAATTGAAACCCGCACCTGGCGGGAAGTTAAAGTCAGGACAGTGGTGTTTTTAGCCTGCCTAAGAGGAATTGAAACTTTTATCGACCCTGCTGGTTCTCAATTGCATCTTCCGTTTTTAGCCTGCCTAAGAGGAATTGAAACCCTCTACCGCATGGGGATTGACCCAAACGCTTTCCGTTTTTAGCCTGCCTAAGAGGAATTGAAACACTGCTTATTACGGTAGTGAGGCTGTTTTTTTCAATGGTTTTTAGCCTGCCTAAGAGGAATTGAAACCCGGTAGCCGGAGTTTGATCGTCACTAGCAGATCCGTTTTTAGCCTGCCTAAGAGGAATTGAAACTCGAGGATCATTCGGCATATGCAGTATATATCAGGGTTTTTAGCCTGCCTAAGAGGAATTGAAACTAACCAGCTAAGACAAAATTTTTCTAATTCTTCTGCGTTTTTAGCCTGCCTAAGAGGAATTGAAACTCATGACTGCAATTAATGAAGCTATTTGCATATTCCGAGCCAAATCGGCCACCCATTCCGAAGTAAAACGAGCACCTATTCCGAACCATTTCGAGCACCTATTCCGAACCATTTCGAGCACCTATTCCGAACCATTTCGAGCACTTTAATTATTGACAAGCGATCAAATTAATTGATCGGAATTAGCGGCGCTGGACAAAGATTAAACGACTAAAGGGTTTTCATTTCCTTTACGGGAATACACCTTAAAAAAGACAAGGAGATAAAACCTGATATGGCCAAAAGGAGGTTGTCCATGCGTAAAATTAAAGAGGTCCTGCGTCTTCACTGGGAATTGGGTATGACCCAAAGGCAAATCGCTCGTAGCTGCAATTTGTCCCGCAGCACGGTAAGCGATTATCTGGCCCGCGCCAAAATAGCCAGGTTGTCCTGGCCCCTGCCTGAAAACCTTGATGAGACCTCCATAGAGACCCTACTGTTTCCCGAGAAAGCAACCCCTAACAAGAAAATGCAAGAGATTGATTTTGCCTGGGTGCATCAGGAACTACGGAAAAAAGGGGTTACTTTACAGCTTTTATGGTCGGAGTACAAGGTCGAGCAACCCCAAGGTTACCAATACAGCCGTTTCTGCGACATCTACCGCCGGTGGTGCAAAACACTAGACGCATCCCTGCACCAGGTGCATAGGGCGGGAGAAAAGATGTTTGTCGACTACGCCGGTCAGACCGTGCCCATAGTTAACCCTAAAACTGGAGAACCCCGGTCGGCTTATATTTTCGTGGCCGTTCTAGGGGCCAGCAATTACACCTATGCCGAGGCTACCTTAAACCAGCACCTTGCCTTCTGGATTGACGCCCACTGCCGGACCTTGGAGTTCTTTGGCGGCGTTCCTCAGATCGTAGTGCCCGATAATACAAAAACTGGTATAACCCACCCTTGTCGTTATGAGCCCGATCTAAACCCTACCTACCAGGAAATGGCCACCCATTATGATACCGTGATCATCCCCACCCGACCTTCTAAACCGAAAGATAAGGCCAAAGTAGAAACCGCCGTCCAACTGGTGGAACGCTGGATCTTGGCCCCGTTAAGAAACCGCACCTTCTTCTCTTTAGGTGAACTGAACCAGGCCATCAGTGAAATCTTGAAGGACCTAAACCAGCGGCCCTTTCAAAAACTGGAGGGCTCCCGCAAAGAGCTTTACGAAACGTTAGACAAGCCAGCCTTAAAACCGCTGCCGGCAGAGCGTTACGAGTTTGCCCAGTGGAAGAAGGCCAAAGTTAACATAGACTACCATATTGAGGTTGACCACAACTATTACAGCGTACCTTACCAGCTTATCCATAAGACCGTTGACATAAGAATCACGACTAATACAGTTGAAATATTGTTTAAAGGCCAACGGGTAAGCGTCCACACAAGAAGCTATCACAAGGGCGAGTACAGCACCTTCCATCAGCACCGGCCTTTAAAACACCAGAAGTACCTGGAATGGACGCCTGAGCGCCTTGTCAACTGGTCGGAGAGCGTAGGCCCTCATACAGTCCAGATGGTAGAAAAAATACTTGAATCAAAACTGCACCCCGAGCAGGGTTACCGTTCCTGTTTGGGCCTTTTCCGGCTGGGGCAACGCTACTCCAATAACCGGTTAGAGGCCGCGTGTAAAAGAGCGCTGGCTCTGGGAGCTATTTCTTACAAGAGTGTTAAGTCTATCCTGACAAAAGGACTTGACCAGCTGCCGGCAGAGGAAATACCACCGTTCTCACTTACAGTTCAACATTCCAATATCAGAGGTGCTGAGTATTACCAGGCGAAGGAGGGACCGATATGTTAAACCAGCAGACAATTGACCAGCTATACCAAATGCGCCTTGGGGGCATGGCTGAATGCTTTGCCGGTCAACTACAGAACACGGATATATATGCTATGTCTTTTGAGGAGCGTTTCGGGCTTATTGTGGAGTATGAATGGACTTGTCGGCAAAACCGCCTCTTATCCAGGCTTTTGAAGAGGGCCCGGCTCAGGCTCCCGGCCTGTATTGAGGATATAGATTATCAAAGATCGCGCGGGCTGGATAAGGGTCTTCTTAAAACCCTATCTACTTGCCAGTGGATAAAATCTCATCAGAACGTCCTGATCACTGGGCCAACCGGGGTCGGCAAGACCTTTATCGCCTGTGCCCTAGCTAATGCCGCCTGCCGTCAGGGAATGAGCGCCCGGTATTACCGGACGCCCCGGTTACTCTCCGAACTGGCCATAGCCAGGGGAGATGGTTCTTATCAACGTGTCTTAAGTAAAATTGCCAAAACCGACCTTTTGGTCCTGGACGATTGGGGCCTTGCCCCTTTTACAGACGTCCAGGGGCGTGATCTCTTGGAGGTGATAGATGACCGCAGTCAGGTTCGATCAACCATTATCGTTAGCCAACTCCCAATCGACCACTGGCACTCCGCTTTGACTGACCAAACCTTGGCGGATGCCATCCTCGACCGGCTGGTGCACAACGCTCACAAAATCGTTATGAGGGGGGAGTCTATGCGTAAAGTTACAACGAAATCTTGAATTTAATTGACCAATGTGTTATACAGAGATTATCAGCGTCACTACGCTCCGGTTTGCTCGTTTTCATTTCGGAATGACTGCTCGTTTTTGATTGGAATAGGTGCTCGAAATAAATCGGAATCAGTGGCCGAATTCATTGGAATAAGCACAGGAGGTGAAATCAGGTAAAATAGGCGGTTTTAAAATTAGGGGGAATGGCCTCCAAAGAACTTATTAAAGGTTTAAAAAATTAAAATCAAAAATGGAAAGGAATGATTTTTAAAATGCTGGATAGAAAAATTAAGCAGACCTTGATAATTCTTTTATGCTTGCTGGCCTTAACTTTTTTATTTGTTTTCCCCGCCTTGGCAAATGCACCTGTGGGGTATACGAAAGGGAAAGATATTCAAAAAGGAGGGACAACCATCCCTGTTTTTAGCGAATTAAAGGACCATTGGGCGAAAGACACCGTAGAAAAAATGGTTTACCAGGACATCATCAAGGGCTATGAAGATGACACCTTCCGGCCCGAAAATGAAATCAGCCGTCTGGAAGCTGCGGCCATTCTGGTGCGGGCGTTAAAGCTAACCGGCGGAACAGAAGCCGAACTGGCTGCCTTTAGCGATGCCGCCACTGTCCCGGTCTGGGGCAGACAAATTCTAGCTACCGCCGTTAAGGAAGCTTTAATTAAAGGCTACCCGGTGGAAGGCGGAAAAACGGCTTTAAACCCGGCCAACCCCATTACCCGGGCTGAACTGGCTACTTTATTAAGCCGCTTGATTATTAAAAAACAAGGGTCGCAAGAAAGCCCGGCGCCGGCTTTTGCCGACCAAGACCAAATTCCGGCCTGGGCCCAAGAAGGAATTGCCCTGGCCGCCGCTAAAGACATTATTAAAGGTTACCCGGACAACACCTTTAAGTCGGCTAAAAAAGTAACCCGGGCCGAAACAGCGGTGATGGTACAGCGGTTTTTCGGCGGTGACGGTGATCCTTTTGTAAAAGGAACGACGGTTGAACAAGCTGTCCGTTCGGACAGGGAAACGACAGTCGGCGACCTTTCCCAGACAGGCTGGCAGCTCGATATCCCGGCCAATGCCTTTGAAAGCGATCTTACCCTGACAATGAGCGTCCTGTCGGAAACGGAAAGCGAAAATTATCAAAACGACGCGTTTAAATGGATAGGAAAACCGGTAAAAATAACGGCGGGCAGCGAGAACGGCGTCTATCTGGGCCGCCCGGCCACGGTCACGATGCAAATTCCGAAGGAGCAGCGCATTCCGAAAGAAAAGGTTGACGATTATCTGGCGGCCTATTATAACGGAGAAAGCTGGGATTACATATTTCCCGCCATAACCAAGGTAAGCGAAGGCTATATCACCTTTGAAACCTATCATTTTTCGCTTTTTTCTGCGGTCAAGCCGACGGAGGAAGAAAAAATAAAGCTGTATACGCAAAAGATGGCGGTGCAGATATGGGAGGACGAAGAACGCGAAAAGGCTTTTTCCGACAAGGTCATGGATACGTTCAATGAAGCCTTTGAGAAAATGGGAATTTCGGACGAAACCGTCAAAGGCAAGCTGCTGCGCTCCGTCGCGAAGGAATACGACTTCGGTACCCTTCTGGTTTCGACAGAGCGGGGCGATGTCGCGGACTTCGGCGTAAAATGCGGCGAAATGGCGGCAAACGCGCTGATCAAACATTTAAAAATGGAAGACGCCCTGATGGATAACATCACGGGTAAGGGAGCAGCTGTGGCTACGGGACTGGTCAAGGGAGCCCTTCAACTAAAAGATAACAATTATACTGACGCGGCAAAGGAGCTTACCTCCGCCTTTATCGGATATTTCCCCGTGGGCAGAGCTTATCAGGCCGCCGTGGAGGTCATAGACGCCGGCATCGCAAGCTGGAAGGATTACGAGCTTGACGAGGCGTATAGAAACTATGTCAAAGACACGGTCGGCGGCTTTGCGACGGTCAGCGACGATGACTGGGCTTTGATGTGCGCGACGCCGCAAATGAGCGGGTATCTGATAAGGCTTCAGAGCGAGCTTGACAAGGATAAAGCCCTGAGCGCGCGCATTGCGGGCCAGGCGGGAGCGAACCTGCGGAAAACCTTTGAAAAACGCCTTGCAAGCGAGAAGACCGTCAAGGGAAAAGAAGCGGAGTACGCTAAAATCATCAAGGGCTTCAAGAAAGACCTGCTGCTGGAAAGAGGTGCCTTCGGTTTTGGTTTTGACACGGATATTGAGAGCCGGCTCCGTACATTGTTTGCCGTCAGAAAAAACATCCTCGACCTGTTCAGCGGTGAGATGCCCGTGCTGAAAAGCGGCGAAAGCGCAGAATCGAACCTCAACGAAGCCATCGCAATGTGGATCAGCTTCGGGCCCGAAAGAAGAGGAGAATTTTATCAATGGCTGGAGGAAAAGGGCTATATCGAAAAGGTGAAACCGTCAGCCACTCCGGCCGCTCCGATAGCATCCGCAAGCAATAAAGCCCCGGCATCGTCCGCCCCTGCCCCCACTTCCCGGACGACCGCAGAAAAAAAGTACGCCTGGGTGCTTACAGAAACCAAGACTAATGACTGGCAGTCGAAGCTGGATGCCCAGAATAAAAAAACCAAGGGCAGCTGGCGTCGGGATATTGCCGCGTCGGCAGGCAGCGCCACATTTACGGAAACTTATATCGGCAAGGGCAATGCATGGTTGAAACAGGGCCTGAGTCAGTCAGGGCAGGTAACCTGGACCGCACCATCCAGGACCATGATTCAACCGAACGAAGAGTTTTCGATCGACCTGACGAGCACGCATCTTCATAACGACCATTCCAATCAATCCGGCGGTTGGTGGGGTTCAGCACAGGTTTTCTACATTGATGAAGCGGGAAAACAAAAAGGCAGCGCGAGGTATCTAAGCGACCGGAACGGGAAAACCAGCTATACCGCCGGCTCGGGCAACAAATACCAATCCTTCTCCTACACGGTCTACGGAACCTTCGGAGCGGGTTCGGAGGGGGACCGGATGACCATTCGCGTTCAAGCATCCGGCGGTATAGTGAGCGTTCAAACCTTCTATATCTACGAATGGAAAGAGGTTTCCTGAATTGGATGAAAAGGTGAAATAGCCATGGCGACGGCAATATCGGATTTTTATCCTGCCGATCGCAAAGGTAAAAAAATGAAGGAGTGAAGCCCATATTTTGTAAGCATTGCGGAATCAGGATTCCGGATGGGGCCGGCTTCTGTACCGGCTGCGGGGCAAAAATCGAAACGCGGCCGACCGCCCCCGGGCTGGCGCCGCCTGTTTCCCGCGGAGAACCAAAAAACAAGCGACACAAAAAGGGTATGGGCGCGTTGATGCTTCTTGTCTCTATACTCCTCATTTTGGTCGGGATCGGCCACATGGCCCTCGCGGTCGCCGGCCGAACGGCGACCGCACAGGTGACCGGTTATGAACAGCGGTTGTTCATAAACAACGACGATTCCACGCGAAACCCCAGGCGCTATCAGCTCGATTACGAATTCGCCGCAAACGGAAAGCGGTATACCGGCTCCGTGACAAGGGTATTTGAAGGCGGCAGTCAAATGAGGCAGACCATTTCGATTCGTTATCTTCCCTTTTGGCCCCATGTAAACGCGGAGGACAGCGGCGGGGTGAACCCCACCGGGCCGGTTGTGATCGGGGTGGGTATACTGCTGCTTGTGCTTAAGCTTAAAAAAATTCCCGGATCAGAAACACTGAATGCGGGGTAAAAACGAAATGAAAAATTGTTTGTGAATAGGAGAAAAAATAATGTATTGTGAAAATTGCGGAGCCAAAATGCCTGAAGGAGCAAAGCTCTGCGGCGGCTGCGGCGCGCAGGCCGAGACCGCGTAGCCTTCTTATGCAGCGGCGGGGAGCCAGGCTCCGATGTGCCCTGACTCGCCTCCTCCTGTCTGCGCGCACTCGGTTCAGACATCGCCGCAGCCCCCCGCCTATATCACCCCACAGCCGGGCGCCGGTCCGCTGCGCGTCGGGCAGTACATAGGAATACTTTTGCTGATGATTGTGCCCATCCTGAACATTATCCTGCTGTTTGTGTGGAGCTTCGGCGGCTCGGTGAATCCCAACAAGAAAAATTTCGCGAGAGCTTCGCTGATTCTGTGCGCCATTGGGCTGATCCTTTTCATTCTTGCCGGAGGTGTGATCGGGAGATTCTGAGCGAAATTACAGACAGTTTGTATTAAAAGTGATACGGGAAAAGAGGTGCCAAGATGAGCGGCGCGCATGAAAAAATCGAGTGGTGCATCCATGTGCCGATCTTCCGGAATACGGTTATTTTGAAGCAGTTGGGGCTTGCCGTCGGCATCCCCTTCGGCCTTCTGATCATTATTCTTGTCCTTGTATCGGGTAAAAGCGTATACACGCTCTATGCGCTGGGCCTTTTAATCGCGCTCCTGTTTTTGACCTGGCTTTTCATCATGGCGGTGTACGGCGGAAAATACGAGGCGGAGTTTGAGCTGGACGAGAAGGGCGCGCTCTGCCGGACGCAGGCAAAGCAAGCGAAGAAAAATAAAGTTGTCAATGCCCTGACGGTTTTCCTGGGGCTTCTCTCCAGCAAGCCCGCCGTGGCGGGCGCGGGGATTCTGGCCCAGTCGAGGCAACAGGTTTTTATCCGATGGGACCGCGTGAGAAGGGTGAAATATAAGCCCCGCCAGAGGACGATACTGCTGCGAGGCGGCTTTTCGGAGAATATCGCACTGTTCTGCACGCAGGAAAATTATCCCAAGGTAGAGCAGCTCACAATGAGTAAAACACAAGGAACCCATAGCTGATTCGGGAAATTCCGGCCCGCTTTGCAAAATGGGCGGCGGACAGGGACTTCATCTCATTTTTGAATTCAGGGATTTGTATGGAGAAAAACTTCTCTATGAAGAAAATCAGCGCCTGTATTTTGAAAAATATAAAACTGATATTGATACAAAAAGACAGATTTAATTTTGTCTTTCGGGACTTTGAAAATCTTGCAAGACAGCATTTGGTAAATCGTAGCTGTTTTTTTCAGAAAAAAATCCCTATTTTTAACCCATAGTTACCCTTATATTACATCCTGCTTTTCTTTATCAGGTTTTTAGGACAAAGCAAACCCTAGCTCTACTTTTCGTAGCTTCTTAGCATTTTCTAGCAAATATTTACACAACCTTCTGAAGTTTTGAGCAGTTACTTTAAACCCAACTACCACTTGAGACTTGCATGAGTTATGCACTTGCAGGATACTTATGGGTAACATGTCAAAATCAAGGAAGAATGTTGTTGCCGTTGAAACTACCCTGAGTAAAAAAAATAATAAAAAGGCGTATGCAGGAGAAAAAACCACTCCCAAGGAGATAACGTTGAAATTTACGGGGGGGTAAAAACAGGATTGCAGTAAATTTGTGAGATTGGTAAAATTATTTCAGGCCATTTCCTGGGGGGGTAGGCAGATTTTTCTTAAGGGGCTTTAAAAAAAGAAAAGCGCCCCTAAATCTGTCTGAAGGTGGTCGTGCTTTACGCAAACTAAATAAGCCTGATTACCAGGAGATTCCGGTAAGTTCTTGCGGGGGTGTTTATGTCCTGCTCGCTCTATGGGAGCGGTTTGATTTAACCCTCTTGTTAACCCAGAGCGGGATTTTTAAACTGCGAGGGGTACCCACCTGGAAACTGGCCTTTCTGGTGGTAGCTGGCCTGATCGCCCGGTGTTCCTCCTGCCTCCAGATGGTTGGGTTTTACACTCAGGAAACGTTACTTAAATTAACGCCTCACTTCGTTCGGCGGCTTTTTAGTCTACGCACTTCAACGTACCACCACAGTTGCCGCATTCTAACTCCGGCATCACTCCTGGCGGCAACTCATCAAAGGCCGCCAATTCATCAACCACAAAGTCTGGTACCTGTTCCTCGTAGTTACACTGGGAACAGCGATAATTGTAGTACGTCTCTTCCCCTATTCCCAGCATTGCCTGGACGAACTCTTCCGGTTCCTCCGGCCACTCTTGTTCCTTTTTCTTCTTGCCCATGGCTTCTGCGTTCCAACTCCTTCAACTCATCGTAGATTATCCCGTACTTCGGGTGGTAAATCTGCCAAAGCCACATTTCGGCTCCGCATTTCTCATAAACAAAGGGGTCCTTACCGGTGATCTTGACTATTCCTTGCCTCTAGCGTGACTTTACTAAGCCAACGCTATAAAATGGCAACAAAGCCAGTGTTTTAGCATACTTTCAGCACCCTTGATGTGTATAAACTAAAATAATATACCAGCAAAACTAATACTTGACAGGCTT
>JJNX02000068.1 GCA_000681355.2 Peptococcaceae bacterium SCADC1_2_3 | reverse complement strand
AAAAATTCTGGGAGCCACGAAAAAAACCTGAATCCGCAACAACTTTTTGTAACGCTAAAAAGCCGCCGAGCCCTTACTACAAGAGTCCTTGGCGGCTTTTATTACTGCGGTTGCTGCAAAAGTCAGGTTATAACACTTAATAAGTCGGGTGTAAAGAATTTTTTTAGTTTAGATATGATTGTTCTACGATACAAGACAGCCATCTCCTGCGTATAAATTGAACCTTCTTAACACAATCTTAACACAATCTTAATAATTATTTAACATTACTTTGTTATAGTTATTTATTGAAGTAATAAAAAAGCTTTAAAAAAAGGGGGGATAAGGGGGATACCGGTTGACGGAAATTTTGGAGACAAAAGACGGCGGCTTATTGTTAAAGGCAAAATTAAAGGTAAATTTAAAAAAGGAGGGACTTGTTTAAATTATGGGTAAAAAAATTAATTTTATGCTAGTTATCTTAACGCTGGTATTATCACTGGCCCTTATAGGCAGCGGCTGCGGCAAAAAAGAGGGAGAAAGCCCTTCTCCCGGCGGGGAAACATCTTCGCTTTCCGGTGACTTAAAACTAACCGGTTCTACTACGGTACAACCCTTAGCACAAGATTTAGCGGATAAATTCATGGAAAAAAATCCGGAGGTCCGCATTGCCGTTACTGGTGGCGGTTCAGGCGTGGGGATTAAAGATGCCGCGGAAGGAAAAGCAAATATTGGGATGGCATCCCGTGAATTAAAAGATACCGATCCCCCTGGTTTAGTGGCCACCACAATTGCCAAGGATGCGGTAGTGGTAGTATTTCATCCCAATAATCCAATTAATGAATTAACCAAAGAGAAAGTAAAAGAAATTTTTATAGGTAAAATTACCAACTGGAAAGAGGTAGGCGGAGAGGACACCCCCATAATTGTCCATGCCCGCGTTGCTCCTTCCGGTACTTTAGATTTCTTTATTGAGGAGTTTTTAGGTAAAGACGAAAAAGTAGTAGCTACGGCTAAAACTCACGCCTCTAACGGGCTTTTGCGTCAGTCGGTTTCAGCTAACGAAAATGCCATTGGGTTTCTTTCCATGGGTTACGTGGATGAATCCGTAAAAACGCCAAAAATGGACGGGGTGGAGCCAACCATGGAAAACGCTAAAAGCGGTACTTACCCGTACGTAAGACCACTTAATCTGGTAACAAAAGGAGAATCGGCTGATTTAGCCAAATCCTTTATTGATTTCGCCACTTCTCCGGAAGGACAGGAAATTGCGGGCAAAGATTACCTTCCCCTTTAATAAATAAGAATTATTAAAAAGTAATTTATTTTTAACCCTGGTTTTTAAGGCAGTTTTTAAGCTGCCTTTTTTCTTTTTAGCCTTAACGCCAAATTACCATGAAAAACCAAACTATCATCCCAATTTCAATAATAAACTTTAAAATTGTCCCTTTCAACTGAATTAAACAAAGAGCTTTTAAATTAAACTTCGCCTGAACAGGTACAAAAATTTTATTTAACATCACCCTTGGTATATTGTACAATATTTATAAAAATATTTCTCAGGTAAAAGAACTGATGTTAATTTCACTTTACGTAAAAAATTTTGCCCTGGTGGAAAAAATTACTCTGGATTTTTACCCTGGCTTAAATGTTTTAACGGGGGAAACCGGCGCGGGCAAATCAATAATCATAGATACGGTCCAGCTTTTAACCGGGGGCAGGGCAGCAGTAGAATATATCCGCACAGGCCAGGAAAAAGCGCTAGTGCAGGGTGTCTTTGACCTTGCCAGAACACCGGACGTAATCCTTTTTTTAAAAGAGCGCGGCTTTGAACCAGAAGAAGACGGGACTTTGCTTATGTCCCGGGAAATAACCCAGGGAGGAAAAAATATTTGCCGGATTAACCAGCAAATAACCACTTTAAGCGCCTACCGGGAAATAGGTCAGGCCTTAATTAACCTGCACGGGCAGCAAGAACAGCAAACCTTGCTTACTTTAGACCGCCAGCGCGACTTGCTGGATAAATACGGCGGGCCGGAACTGCAAGAGGTTTTAGACCAGGTAAAAAAATCTTTTTATCACTGGCAGGCAGCAAAAAAGACTCTCGACCGGCTTGGCGAAGAAACGGACCGGCGGGCTAAAAATATTGAGCTTTTAAAGCATCAGTTAACTGAAATTAACGCCGCGGCCTTGCAAAAAGGCGAAGAAGAAACGCTTTTGGCGGAGAAAAACTGGCTGGTTAACGCCGCAAAAATAGCCCGTCTTGCCGGTCAAGGATACGGTCTTCTTTACGAAGGCGGGGCTGAGCAACCTGCTGCCCTGGAACTTTTAGGAGAAACTTTAAAGATAACCAGAGAACTGGCGGAAACAACTAAAGAAGCCGTTCCTTTACAGCAAACTCTGGAGGACTGTTCGGCCCAGCTAAAAGAAGTGTCTACCACCCTTTTTCACCTTTACGAAAAAGCCGAGCACAACCCGCCGCGGCTGGCTGCCCTCCAGGAACGCCTGGAAACTATCAGGCAGCTTAAACGGAAATACGGGCCAACCATAGAAGATATATTGGCCCGAAAAAAAGAAATTGCTGCTGCCCTGGAGCAGCTTACCAAACACCAGGAAACATTTGAAGCTTTAGAAAAAGAGACTGCGGCCCATAAAAACTCTTGGGAAAAATATTCTTCTTTATTAAGTGAACTGCGCCGAAAAGCGGCCCTGGCCCTGGAAAAAAAGGTAGCCAGTGAGCTTGGTGCCCTGGAAATGAAAGAGGTTAATTTTAAGATTTCATTTTCTCCCTTAACCGAAACAGAGCCTTCGCCTTGGGGAAAAGAAAAGGTAGAGTTTTTAATTGCTCCAAATCCTGGTGAACCCTTAAAGTCCCTGGCGAAAATTGCCTCAGGCGGGGAATTGGCCCGGATAATGCTGGCTTTAAAAAGCATTCTGGCGGCAGTAGACGAGGTGCCTACCCTTATTTTTGATGAAGTTGATACCGGCATTGGCGGCAAAGCTTTAGCTACTGTAGCCGAAAAGCTAGCCTACCTTGGACAGCACTGCCAGGTGATTTGCGTTACTCATGCCGCTCAGGTGGCCGCTTGCGCCAAAGCTCATTACGCCGTTTTTAAGGAGGTTAGCGGAGGACATACCAGGATAAAAATTAAATTGCTTGATACGCCTGAAAAACTTTTAGAAATTACCAGAATGCTTGGCGGAACAGAAAAAGACAACATCGTAAAAGAACATGCCCGGCAGTTGCTGGAAAAAGGTGGGGTTTAAGGATAAGTTGCCTTAAGGTGACCAGCTTAGGATTAAGTTTAAAGCAGTCCCTACTATCAATACGGTTACCAGCATAACAAAAACTGATTTTATGGTATCTTTAACCCCAAGCTCTCTAATCATCATGGTAAACGTGGCCAAACAGGGAAAATACATGGCTAAAACAACGCTGGCGACAATTGACTGGTGCATGGTTAAATTTAAAGGCAAAAGCATACCCACCGCAATGTCTTTACGTAAAAAACCCATTATTAACGCCGCCACTGTTTCTTTAGGCAGGCCAAAAAATCCCGTTATTACCGGAGAGGCAATTTGACCGACAAATTTTATTACCTTAAAAATGTAAAGAATATTTACCAAAAAAACACCAAAAAGCACCCAGGGAACACCGTGAAAGATAAAATCAGCGGTTCTCAGCCCTAGTTTTTTTAAAAGCACCCCAATATAAGGCCAGCGGTAAGGGGGGATTTCGACAAATATTTCCGGACTTTCCCCTTTTAAAATTAAATTTAATAAGAAGCCCAATACCAACCAGACTATAAATAGGGTGCCAAAGACAATCCCTAAACCAAAAGGACCGTATTTACCAATCAGACCAATGATCAGCGCAATTTGAGACATACAAGGCACGGCTATAGCCATTAAGGTAAGGGCAATAAACCTCTCTCTTTTTCCTTCCAGAATCCTGGTGGCTAAAACACCGGGAACGTTACAACCCAGGCCAAGAAACATGGGAATAACAGCCAAACCATGTAAACCTACCGTATGCATTATGTTGTCAACCAGAATTCCCAAACGAGGGAGATAACCTGAGTCTTCCATAAAACTTAAAACCAAATAAAAAGCAAAAATATAAGGAAGAACCATGGCCAAAGGAACAAAAAGACCGGTGGTTAAAAGACCAAAAGAAGCAGTATAATTTATTTCCCCTTTAAACAATTCTCCAATCAGTATCTTATGAATAAAGCTGCCCGGGTTTAAAATTAAAGAAA
Source organism: Peptococcaceae bacterium SCADC1_2_3 (assembly GCA_000681355.2). Classification (GTDB taxonomy): domain Bacteria; phylum Bacillota; class Desulfotomaculia; order Desulfotomaculales; family Nap2-2B; genus SCADC1-2-3. The sequence goes on along the minus strand of JJNX02000068.1, from coordinate 7,641 downwards.
GTTTTAACATTAAAGGGGTCCATAAAATATTAAATACCGGTTCAAAAAAATATTTAATCAGGCTTTCCCCAATAAACCTTATGACTTGAAAAGAAATAAACAAAACCAGACCGGCGATAAAAATGCCTGTGATAGGCCTTATGGAGGCATCCCCTAGTTTTTCTGAGAAAGTGTGGTGGCGGTGGGTTACTTTTTGGACCTGATGGATAATTTTACCTATTTCCGTCCATCTTTCCTGATCGCTTTTTAGGTATGTATTGGCTTTAGCCTCCTTTAGCCTGAGAATTAAGTTGCGCATTCCTTCTCCGGTAAGAGCGCAGGTCGGGACCACCGGAACCCCGAGAATTTCTTCAAGCTTATCCACTTCTATAATAATCCCGCAGTGTCCGGCTTCGTCCCAAAGGTTTAAGGCAATTACTACCGGTACGTTTTGTTTAAGCAATTGGAGGGTAAGGTTAAGGCTGCGCTCTAATTTAGTGGCGTCTACGACATTAATTACTAAATCCCCTTCTTTTAACATATCCACGGCTACTTCTTCCGCTTTTGAAACCGGCTCCAGGCTGTAGATACCTGGCACGTCAATTACTTCAACCTTTTCCCCCTTTAAATTCATATACCCCTTGGTAAATTCAACGGTTGTCCCCGGATAATTAGAGGCTACTACATAAGTCCCGGTTAAACGGGTAAAAATAACACTTTTTCCTACGTTAGGGTTGCCCAGTAACAAAATCTTTTTCATTTTTTTTTGCTGGAAACTAACTGCTTACAGCCGACCTTTCTATGTTGCTTTCTTTTTCTACTTCAACCATAATTTTTTTGGCCATACCAAAACCAATGGCTACCTGAGTATTGACCACCTGCACAATAATTGGCCCCCGCATAACCTGCGCTGACACTTTAGTTATTTCCGCACCCTTTCTGATACTTAAAGTTTCCAGACGTTTTTTTAAACCGGGCCCGCCGGTAACAGCAATTATTGTCCCTTTCTCTTTTTGTTTCATTTGCGTTAAGTCCAATACTTTTTTCATTAATAAATCATCTTTCCATCAGCCTTCCGGCTACTCGTTTGTCGCCTACCCTTAAAGTTAAGTGCTCCCGGTCGAGATATTCAAATAAAGGTAGGACGTATTTACGCGAGGTATTTAATAAATCACGGGCTTCGCCTATAGAAATCTCCTTTTTTTCCTGTAAATAATTTTTAATTAGTTTCTTAATTTGGTCAAAAACGGTAGCGTGAAAATAAAGTTCGTCCGTAATTTTAATTAAAGTTCCTTGACGAAACAAAAACTCACGCACTTCCTGGGCTTGACTTTCGTCTATTCCCATTTGCTTTACCAATTCAGGCCAGCCTGGGGGCTGGCAGGATCGCTCCCGGTATATTTTTTCTATTTGCCGGGCAATTTTTTGCTGCTCCCCTATCAACTGGGGAACAAAATCAGCTAAGGCTACTACCTGCCCGCTTAACTTAATTATATTTTCCTGAGCTATTGTGCGCAACAAAAACTGAAATAAACGGGGGTTAAGGGAAGAAAAAAAACGCGCCCGTAAATCTTCCCGGGGGCAACCTTCCCTTAAAGGATATTGCTGGTGGTACGACTGGAGATGCGCTTTTATTTTTTCTACCCACGAATGATATACGGCTAAAGCCACAAAATACTCCTGGTTATCCCCCGTAATTACTTTTATTTTTCCGGCGGCAGTAAGAGCATAAATGATTTCTTTTGTGGTGCTCAATTCCTCAAGAGTTAATAAGGCAGCCTGTTTAGTTAAATAAAACATGATTATTTCCTCGGGCGTACCGTAGTCTTTTAATTCCAACATTTGTAATATTTCTGGCCGGCGGCGTTTATGTTTGGGGGGTACAGGATCAATAACGGTCCCGCCGCCAATAGTCAGGACTGGAGAATAAGAACGGATAATAAAACGGTCGCCCTTTAAAGCTACCACCTTTTCTTCCAACTCCATTTGGATATAAGCTGTATCCCCGGGACTCAATTCCTCGCGGTCAAGCAAACGTATCCGCCCTAAGACTTCTGCCGTACCAAGGTACAGCCGCACCCGGGTTCGGTGCTTTAAAGCTTTGTTAGCGTGGGGCAATAAAAATAAACGGGCGTCTAACCGTAAAGAAGGAAAAAAACTTTTCGGGCTGGTTAATACATCGCCGCGCGCTATTTCACTCTTCTCCACTCCGGATAGATTTACCGCCACCCGCTGGCCGGCTTTTGCGGCGGCAACACTTTCCCCGTGCACCTGCAAGCCGCGCACCCTTATGGGAATTTCCGGCGGCATAATCGTTAAATTATCTCCCGGCGAAATTGCCCCCGACCACAGGGTGCCGGTAACAACAGTGCCAAAGCCGGCCACTGAAAAAACCCGGTCTATGGGAAGACGTATTTTGCCGTAATCGACACTTTTTTTCTCTTGCAGGCACAAAACGGCCGCCTGGTTAATGGCGCTCAACAGCTCGGGTAAACCCTGCCCGGTAACCGCAGACACCTCAATCAAGGGCGCGTCTTTTAAGCTGGTTGACGCTAAAAATTCACGTACATCTTCCCGCACCAAAGCCAGCCATTCTTCATCAACCAAATCTATTTTGTTTAAGGCTATAACGCCGCGGTTAATCTGAAGCAGTTGAATAATGTCCAGATGCTCCCGGGTTTGGGGCATGACCCCTTCATCAGCAGCAATAACCAGTAGAACCAGGTCAATTCCTCCTGCCCCAGCCAGCATATGCTTAATAAACTTTTCGTGTCCCGGTACATCAACAATACCCGCCCGTTTACCATCAGGCAGTAATAAAGAGGCAAAACCCAGCTCAATGGAAATACCCCGCTCTTTTTCTTCCTTTAAACGGTCGGTATCTATGCCGGTAAGGGCTTTTACCAGCATTGTTTTGCCGTGGTCCACGTGTCCGGCCGTTCCAATAATTAAATAAGCCATATAACATACTCTTCCTTTAACTTGCTCTTCAGGTTGTTTAGGCTGTAGGCTATAAGCTATTATTTCCTCCTACAGCCTAACTGCCTACAGGCTATCCACCTGAATCTCTATTAAAGCTTCAATCAGGAGATCTATTTCCTCTTTTTGTACCGTCCGTAAATCCAACCATAAACTATCTTCCTGGATACGCCCAATTATGGCCGGTTCTTTATTTCTTAAGCGGGCAGCAACTTCACGTACGCTTATGTGAAATGGCTGGATAACCACCGCCACCGAGGGTATATTGGTAGCCGGCATAGCACCTCCACCCACCTGCGCGTAAGTTGGTTCCAAGCTAATCCGGGCGTAATCTTTAAGGGTTGGTTTTAGGGCGTCAATCACCTTTTTCGCCTCTTCTTCTATTTCCTCTTTCTTAAGCTGCAACATTCTTAAAACAGGTATTTCCTTCCAGGCCTCCGGCAGGTCAGAATACAGCCGTAAGGTCGCTTCCAAAGCCGCCAGGGTAAGCTTATCACTGCGAATAGCTCTGAAAAGAGGATTTTTCTTCATTTTGGCCAGGTAATCACGTTTTCCCAGAATAATACCTGCCTGGGGACCTCCCAAAAGTTTATCTCCGGAGAAGGTAATTACATCTACTCCGGCCGCAACTACTCCGGACACATTTATTTCGGTATTTAAACCGAGGAAGGCCAGATCAACAAAACAGCCGCTTCCATAGTCACTCATTACCGGCAGGTGGTATTCCCGGCCCAAGGAAACCAGTTCTTCCAGAGAAGTTTCCCGGGCAAAGCCCACAATTTTATAATTACTGGTATGAACGTGAAGAAGCAAAGCAGTTTGCCCGGTAATGGCCGCGCGGTAATCATCAAGGTAGGTCCGGTTAGTTGCCCCCACTTCTCGCAGTATGGCCCCGCTTTGCCGCATTACTTCAGGCATCCGAAAAGAACCGCCTATTTCCACTAATTGTCCCCGCGAAACAATTACTTCTTTGTCGCGCGCGCATGTATTTAAAGCCAATAAAACTGCGGCGGCATTATTATTTACCACCAGAGCCGCTTCCACCGGCACAAGACGGGTAAGCAAACCTTCTACCAAGTCGCCCCTAGAGCCGCGACGACCGGTGTTTAAGTCAAGTTCAAGGTTACAATAACCGGAACCGGCCATCCGGACTGCTTCTAACGCTGCTTTGCTTAAAGGCGCCCGGCCTAAATTAGTGTGTAAAATAATCCCGGTGGCGTTAATTACCTTTTTTAAGTTGGGCCGATTCTTGCGCCAAACAAGCTGGCCAACTTCTTGAGACAAACGCTGCAAAAAATAAGAACGCAGGGACGATTCGGGTAAAGTTTCTAAATCAATTGACCCGGCGGATAAGATCGTTGCCCGCTGCTTCTCCAGGACAACCCTGGCCGCTTCAACCACTATTGCCCTGGGGTACTCATTTAAGAAGGCCGCAATAGAAGGGGTATGCAAAAGCTCATCCACTCCCGGCAAATGACGCAGGTAGGCGGCAGCACGGTTTTCTTTTTCCATCATATTTTCACCTTACATTCACCTTAAATTAATAAGAGTAATTTATAAAATGTAACTATTCAGGTAGACACAAAGGTCCAAAGGCACGAAGGTCCAAAGGGAAATGAAAACACATAGAGATCTGCAAGTCTGGCAAAAAAACTCTGTGCCTTTGTGCCTTTGCCCCTATGAACCTGAGTAGTTACTATAAAATAAGCATGGCGTCGCCAAAACTATAAAAACGGTAACGCTGCTTTATAGCTTCTTGATACGCTTGAAGAATTTTTTCCCGTCCGGCAAGGGCACTTACCATAAGCAGTAAGGTAGAGCGCGGCAGGTGAAAGTTAGTAACCAGGCCGTCAATAGCTTTAAAGCGGTAGCCAGGGTAAATAAATAAATCCGTCCACCCCGCACCAGATTTTACTTCGCCTGATTCTAAAGCCATCGTTTCCAGACAACGGACGGTGGTAGTACCTACCGCAATTATTCTTTTTCCCTGCCGGCGCCCTTTATTAATTACTTCCGCCGCATCTGCCCCTACGCTAAAATATTCAGAGTGCATCTGGTGACAGCTAACTATTTTCTTTCTTACGGGCTGAAAAGTTCCTAACCCAACGTGAAGGAGAACAAAAACAACCTGCCCCCCTTTTTCTTTGATTTGCGTTAAAAGCTCAGGAGTAAAGTGCAAACCGGCCGTAGGAGCAGCAACGGAGCCTTCTTGACGGGCGTAAACCGTTTGGTAACGTGCCGGGTCAGCCGGGTATTTTTTAATGTACGGGGGTAAGGGCATTAAACCAATTTTTTCTAGTGAAGCTTTAAAAGTATCGTGGCACAGGCCCGTAGGGTAGGCATCCTGCCTGCCCGAAGCCTGTGGTTCTCCGTTTTGAAATTCAATAATCCGCCCACCCGCCGCAGTTTCTTCAACTACCTTTCCGGTAAGTAAGCCGTTACCAAAGGTTAAAAGGCTCCCCACTTTGACCCGCCGCGCAGGACGTACCAAAACTTCCCACCTCAAGCCGCCCCGCTCTTGCAGTAAAAGCACTTCTACCCTTGCCCCCCCGTTTACTTTTCGGCCGTACAGGCGGGCGGGAATTACTTTTGTCTCGTTAAAGACCAGGACATTACCCGGCGTTAAATAATTAATCAGGTCAGGAAAATATTTATGTTCCAACCGGTTCATTTGGCGGTCTAAAACCATAAGCCGGGATTTATCTCTTTGAGGTAAGGGTTCCTGGGCAATTAATTCCGGGGGCAAGTAATAATTAAACTCATTTATATCCAAAACTAAAGCTTGACCTCCACCGGGCTATACATTTTACGACTTTATTAAATCAACCCCTGTATAATAGTATAATAAAATATCGCGATAATTAAAACCCTGTCTGGCCATTCCCAGGGCACCGTACTGGGACATTCCTGTCCCGTGGCCCCAGCCATTTCCCCGAAAAGTAACCAGTTCTAGCTTTTGCCCGGCGTTAAAAGTTTTTTCCAGGGTAAAAAAGGCGCTTTTTAAGCCTAAAAGGGTGCGTACAGCGTCCGCATTGTAAATTTCTACCTTTAGTTCCTGATCATCCGGCCCTATGCCGCATACGGCCAAACGCTTCACGCGGGCCCCCGAGGAGGTTCGTTCAAGCTCCACCAGGTCCGTAATTTCCTTAAAGTTGACCTGCTCAATATACTTGTCCCCTTGACGCCATTGTTTTTTACCGGCCAACTGCTGCTTTAACTGTTCCTTAGTATAACTAACTAGCCAGTTGTAATGTTTTTCGTTAGTGTCATAGAGGTCTGGTTTTCCCCGCAAGTAAGCCAGTGAATTTTTCCACACCTCCTCACTATTTTCGATAAAACCGCCGCTGCTGCTGTGAAAAACAGCGTCAACGGGACGGCCGCCGTAAGTTAGAATTTCTCCTTTCGTCTGGCAAACCGCTTGCGTGGTTACAGGATTTTCACTATCTATTCCCCGGTAAACCTGGCTGGCCTGAGTAGCCAGGACGTCAAAGCCTTGTTGGTTATATGAACCCATTTGGGCCAGTACATAGCTGCGGGCAACCACGGCTTGGGCTTTTAAAGCTTCAATTGGCCACTGGGCGTACATTTCATTAGGGACCACCCCTATTAAATATTCTTCTAAGGACAAGGTATTAATAGCCGTAAGGCCCTCGGGAGCAGTACGGAATTCAAGGCTGCCCCGGTAACGGTTGGCCTTTTCGCCATTATACAGGGTAAATAGGTTTTGACCGGAGGTTAAAGCAATTTCTTTGGAGGTTTGTTGGCTCAAAACTACTATTTTATTCGGTGGCAGCTTTGTTTTTTCTTTACCATTCCAAACATATACTTCCGGCTCGACTGGCCACCCCGTTAATTTTCCGCCCGCCGAAAGAACAGCCAATTTTTCCTGCTCCGAACTTCTTGCCTTTATTGCTACCGGCCCGGTAAATCTTCCTTTAAGGTATATATTCTCACCACGACTAACGTTTCCCAAACCATTGTCAGCAACTAAGTATAATTCAACTTGACCATTAACATCTTTTACCATCCATCTTTTTTCGGCCGCTAAATTAATCTGCTGGTTAGATGCCTGGTCAATTAACTGATAACTCCCGGTAGCCGAAAAAGTTAAAAGGGGCGCCTGCTGAACCAACCCTACCCTTACGGTATCCGGTAGCTGATTACCGGTTTTAGCCATACTTATGCCAGGTAATAAAAGAAGAATACCCAATAAAAAGATTATCTTTTTTTGCCGCACTTTTTCCCTCCTTGTCTTCATTAACTATCAGTATTATATAATAATCCCATTCAATAGTTCCATAATATTTTTTTAAAAGTCAATAAACAATAATTACGCTTGAGAATCAGGTTTTCAAATGATCCTACGAAGCCCCGGTTCATGCTATCGACTGGTTCTTAGTCAACCAGGTATATGATATTTATCTCGAAAGAGGCGCCGAAAAAGATTTGAAAAAATTGCAAGTAGGTTCAAAAAATGATTGGCGCATAAGGGTCGAAGACTTAAGAATTATCTATGAAATTGATGATCTTCCTCCGTGGAAAAAGAACCGCGTAATCCTGACTTTTACACCAAACCGGCAAAAAAATGGCCGCAATCCCTTGATACAAGAGAGATAGCGGCTCTTCTTTTTTGTCGTAAATATGTAGTGTAAAACCTCATTTTTTGGCTTGGGCCAAAATTTT
>JJNX02000067.1 GCA_000681355.2 Peptococcaceae bacterium SCADC1_2_3 | reverse complement strand
TGGGTTTTAATTCAAGGTGGTTTGTTTAAATTTAATGCTTTTTATCATTTTAGGTTAGTTTTTCCATAAGTATATTTAGAGGGAAGCTATTTGATAAAAGTTTTTACACAAGGATATTGACACTACCACTATTTTCACGAGATGGACCCTCTCCTTGAAGCTTTATCGTCTGGTTGATTATTAATTTCCTTCAAGATCTTATTCATTATTTTTTCTATGGACAAACTATTTAAGTATCTTAAATATTCTTGATCTCCAACATTTTTAATGTAAGCATCAGGTAAAGCTATTCTTTTGAAAATAACCCGAGAGTTGGATTCAGCTAATATATTAGCTACTGCGCTTCCTAACCCCCCGATTATACTATGTTCCTCAATTGTGAACATTGGTTCTCCACTGTAAGCTAAATCTTTAATTAAATCAACATCTAATGGTTTTATCGTGTGCATACTGATTACACTGGCGTTTATGCCTTCTTTTTCTAATCTATCAGCTACAATTTTTGCGTTTTCGAGCATATTCCCCGTAGCCAAAATGTTCAAGTCATTACCATTCTTAAGTATAATGCCTTTTCCGATTTTGAACTCAGGAATGGTTTCATGTACATTTGGTTCATTGCCCTTTCCTAGTCTTATATATATAGGCCCTTCGTAAGATACAGCTTGTTCTACTGCAAATTCAGTTTCGATTGGGTCTCCCGGACATACTACGGTCATATTAGGCAGTGCTCTCATAATAGCGATATCTTCAATAGCATGATGTGTGGGGCCGGCTGTACCATAACTTAAACCCCCACCTACACCAATTATCTTTACATCCAAATTTTGTTGACAAAGATCGTTCCTAACTTGTTCATAGCACCTCATGGTTACAAAAGGGATAATAGAATATACAAAAACAACCTTGCCGGATAAAGACAACCCTGCCGCAACGCCAATCATATTTGCCTCGGCGACTCCGGCATTGATGAATCTCTTTGGAAATGCTTCTTTGAATTGTTCCAGGACTGAAAAGCCCAGATCTCCGGTTAATAAAAAAATCCTTTCATCTTCCTTAGCCAGTTGGCAAAGTTTATTAATAAACGCCATCCTCATATAAACTTAACTCCTTTAAAGCAAGATCCATTTCCTCTTTACTTGGTGATTTGTAATGCCAAACTAACTGATTTTCCATAAATGAGATTCCTTTACCTTTAACTGTATGAGCAATAATAATGCCAGGTTTATTTTCTTTAAAAGGTATTTTTTCAAACACTTTTATTATCTGGCTGAAATTGTGACCATCAATTTCTTGAACCATCCAACCAAAAGATTTCCATTTATCAATCAAGGGTTCCAGGTTATTAACTTCTTCAGTTCTACCAAACGCTTGGAGTTTGTTATAATCAATAATGGCTATTAAATTATCCAACTTGTGATGAGCAGCAAACATAGCGGCTTCCCAAACAGAACCTTCGTCGCATTCTCCATCAGAGAGCAAAACAAACACCCGATACTTTGAATGATCATGTTTTCCAGCAAATGCTATTCCTGCACCTATTGAAAGACCATGACCCAAGGAACCGGTGGAAACCTCAACGCCAGGGACAATTTCTTTTGTTGCGTGTCCTAATAACGTTCCTCCATTGGTACCATAACTCTCTAGGATTTCTTCTGGGAAGAAATTTTTTAGCGCTAAAACAGCATATAACGCAGAACAACCATGCCCTTTACTTAAAATAAACCTATCTCTATCTTCTTTTTTTGGGTTCGACGGGTCTATGTTTAATATTTTAAAGTATAAAGTCACTAAAATCTCAACAATAGACAGTGCAGAACCAACATGCGAACTTTTTGATACTGTAACCATTTTTAAAATGTTCTTGCGAATATTTTTAGAAATCTCTACTAATGAATCGTTTACGTTTGACATATACTATTCGCCTCCTTTTCTGAAAGGATATGGGGTATTGAACCCCAAAGCCTACGATTCATAATACTCCCTTTTCTACCGTACAATAACTCAAGTTTAAACATACCAATTATAATTAGATGCTACTATATAGCACCATATTTTCCATAAACCATTTTACAGTTTTAGTTAATCCTTTCTCTAAACTGTATTTTGGCTCCCATCTTAGAATATCCTTTGCTTTTGCAATATCTGCTTGCCAGATATTTGGCTCGTTTGCTCGCGGTGAAACGCTTCCCCATTTGGGTCGAATATTATTTCCTGTTAACTCAACAATCTTACTTACCACTTCACCAACCGAATGTTGCTTGCCATATCCAATATTAAATATTTCACCGTTAATATCTGATGCTTCAGCTATCTTCATATAAGCATCTATTACATCTTCAAAAAATATAAAATCCCTTACAGAATTAGAAGATGAAACTTCAGGATTTATCCCTTTCAAACACGATATAACCACGGAAGGAATTAATCGGGTTGGCTCTTCGTAATACCCGTACGGAGAAAAAAGCCTTAACGTAACAATAGGTATTTTTTCTCTTCTTGCAACTGCCTGGCAATATAAAGTCGCGGCCGCTTTTGATACCCCATAATCATTTGCTGGTTCCAATATATCTTCTTCAGTCATTGGCTTGGACTTTACGCCATATTCAGAAGAAGAACCTGTATTTGCAAAAAGTTCAAAACTTACTTTTTTGCATGCATTTACTAAATTTACTGTCCCCATAAAATTGGCTTGAATAATTTTATCAACGTCTTTTTGGAAAGGATAACCGCCATAAATTGCTGTATGAAATATCATCTCCGGCTTAATATCTAAAATAATTGGCTCTAATTTTTCATAGTCCAACAAATCAACGCAATACTCATTTACATATTTTAAAACATCTTTTATTCTCCATTTATTGGATGTTGTTCGCGTGAGGATATGAATTTCTGCACCAATCTTGAGAAATCTTCTTACAAGATTGGTGCCGATAAATCCCGTAGAACCCGTAATTAAAACTTTCTTTCCTTTTAACGCTCTCATTGATTATTTTTCTCCTCAGCCAGGAATTCTCTATACCACTTTATAGTTCTCCTTAAACCTTCTTCTAAAGTATATCCTGGTTTCCAACCCAATATCTCTCTAGCTTTTTTCGCAGATAAATACTGATGCTTTATTTCATTTGTCGCTTCATTTAATATCTCAGGTTTCAAATTGCTGCCCATAACTTTAAGTATTTTCTCCACCACTTCTAAAACTGTTATTTGAAGTTCATCGCTAAAGTTAAAAGCTTCACCCTGAATTTCTTTGTTTTCCATCTTCTCGGCCAATAATAAATACGCTTCTACTGCATCTTCAATATAAAAGTAATCCCTGACGAGCGTTCCGTCACTTCTTATGACTGGCGATTCGTTGTTCAATGCTGAACGAATAGTTCCAGGTACAATCCTGTTAAAATTCAAATCTCCCCCGCCATAAAAGTTGCCACACCTCGTTACACAAACAGGGAGTTTATAGGTTTCATAATAGGCTCGGCATAATAAATCTGCACAACTTTTAGAAACATCATAGGGATACTTTCCCTCCAGTGGTGTATTCTCATCGTAAGGTAGTTTTTCTTGGTCACCATACGCTTTATCACTGGAGGCAACAACTATTCTTTTGACTAAAGGTGCTCGCCGAGAAGCCTCTAAAATATTCCATGTCCCCTTGATATTTGCTTCAAAAGTAGAGATTGGATTTCTATTGGCCGTGCCAACAATGGTTTGAGCCGCCAGATGAAAAATCGTATCAATTTCATATTCATTAAGAACTCTTTCTAACAAAAAATAATCTTCTATTTCTCCTCGGACGGAGATAATTTCTTTGTCTATATTGGCATAAATTAAATTAGATTTTGGCACCCAATCGCGGATAAGGCCAATTACATTTGCCTCTTTATTTACCAATTCTTTAGTTAACCAGGAGCCAAGCAATCCTGTGCAGCCGGTAACAAAAACATTACGGTTTTCCCAAAAGCCCATAAATTCATCCTTCCCATATTTTCCAGGGAGCGCTGCTCTTATTCCATATATCATTAAGAAGCAGGTAGTCCCGGTATGTGTCCATACACTGCCAAAATCCTTTATGATGATAGATCATCAATTCACCATCTCTAACTAAATGTTCTAATGGTTTCTTTTCCAAAATGCAATCTTCTTTACTCCAAAGGTAATCGAAAAAATTACGCTTAAAAACAAAAAACCCCCCGCTGATTAAGCCGCTGTGTACTTCTGGTTTTTCGCTGAAACTTAATACTTTATTTTTTTCAACAAGTAATTCACCAAACCGCGAGGGAGGATAAATTCCCGTTAATGTTCCTATTTTCCCATGAGCGTAATGAAACTTTAACAGTTCCTGAATGTTTATATCTGCCACCCCATCACCATAAGTTAACATAAATGTGTCACCGTCAACGTATTTTTCCACTCTTTTAACTCTCGCGCCGGTCATGGCGTTTTCGCCGGTATCCGCCAGAGTTACGTTCCAATTTTGTTCGGAGTTATTATTGTATATCTTTATGTTTTTAGAATTTCCTAACTCAATATTAAAATCATTATTCATAATTTCATAGTTAAAAAAATATTCTTTGATAACCTTCCCCTTATAACCAAGACATAAAATAAAGTCATTAAAATTATAATGAGCATAAATCTTCATAATATGCCACAATATAGGTCTATCTCCAATTTCAACCATGGGTTTAGGGCGGTATTCTGTTTCCTCTTTAAGCCGCATGCCTGTCCCCCCGCAAAGAATGACAACTTTTGGTTTCTTGTTCATAACTTTAATCACCTCGTTTTAAAGAAATTATTAAAAACATCAAGTATATAATCAATCATTTCGTTGGTTAAGCCAGGGTAAACTCCTATCCAAAAAGCATTATTCATGATCAGGTCGGTATTGGCTAAATCCCCGACAACCCTGAATTTAACATTTTCAAATAAGGGCTGCCGGGTGATGTTTCCTGCAAAAAGCATGCGGGTGGCTATCCTTTTCTCTTCTAAAAAGCGGACAATTTCATTTTTTGTAAAACCGGCGTTATCCTTAACGGTGATTAAAAAGCCAAACCAGCAGGGATCAGAGCCAGGAGTAACTTTTGGCAATATTAGCCTGTCTTCATATTTCTTTAAGCCTTCGTAGATCCTTTGGTAATTTTTACGCCTGGCTTCGGCAAACTCCGGTAATTTCTTTAATTGTGCTAAACCCACGGCAGCTTGCAAATCAGTTGCTTTTAAGTTGTAGCCAATGTGGGAATAAATGTATTTATGGTCGTAACCGTAGGGCAGGTTTCCTAATTGCCAGGAAAAACGCTTGCCGCAGGTATTATCATAGCCAGGCGCGCACCAGCAATCACGCCCCCAGTCCCGGAAGGATTCAATTAATCTTTTAAGTAAAGTATCGTTAGTGATTAGAGCGCCCCCTTCGCCCATAGTAATGTGGTGAGCAGGATAAAAACTAAGGGTGGAAATATGACCGAATGTTCCCGTGAATTTACCTTTGTATAAAGAACCGAAAGCGTCGCAGTTATCTTCAATAAACCACAAATTATATTTTTGGGCAATTGTCATTACTTTTTCCAGGTCAAAAGGATTGCCTAAAGTATGGGCCAACATAATAGCTCTGGTTTTTTGGCTTATGGCTTTTTCGATTTTATCAGCCATAATGTTGTAAGTTCCTGGCTCGACATCTAAAAATACCGGTATTAAGTTATTTTGAATAATAGGATTTATTGTGGTTGGAAAACCGGCGGCTGTGGTGATAACCTCATCACCTGGCTTGAGTCTTTTTTCGCCTAGTTTTTTTGAAGTCAGGGCAGATAAGGCCAATAGATTTGCTGATGAGCCGGAATTTGTCAGCAAACAATATTTTACGCCTAAAAAATTTGCCAGTTCCTCTTCAAACTGTTTTGCGAATCTTCCTGTCGTAAGCCAGAAATCAAGGGCAGAATCCACCAGGGTGGTCATTTCTTTCTCGTCGTAGACCCGGCCGGCATAGGGGATATGATCTTGTCCCCGAATAAAATCTTTATGCTGAATTGGCTTGTGAAACTTTTCATAATGAAGCTTAGACTTTCCTTTTATTATCTCTCTTACAACACTATCCATAAATGAGGAAGTCATTTCGGCAATTTCCTCGGTAAAGACAGATTTGTCGAGTAAAACTGATTTATCCAGATGTAAAAAGGATTCTCGGGGCAAGGAACTCTTAGCAAAATCTGAGTTACTAATCATAATAATATTTTTGCTAATTTTTTTATCTTTCGATGTAATAAATAAAAACTCCACATCACCAAAATTATTAGGATCTGAAATAGCAAGTGCGGGTCTGAGTTTAGACTCATCTAAACTGGTAAAGGGCCACTTAATTTTGAATATTTTACCGAAGGTATTTTTATAAGTCATCCCACACATCCTCATCTGGATCATTTAATAAAGCCTGAATGTATCCGGGGTGTTGTTGCATTTTCATTAAATAATATGACTTGCTTTTTTCATCCTTATTAAAAGGCAGAACAATAACCTCAACTTTATCCCCAAAGTTTTCCGGTATGTTCATAATATGCTTCAGCTTTTCTGTATCTATTAGATCTCTAATTGCCTGCATTCTACTCCCCCCCTTTTTTTTGCGAAGCATTCCTTCTCTTATTTCCATACTTCCTCCTCTTCCTCTCATATTGGTTTTATACCAATCAATGGTTTTTTTAAGGCCCTCTCTTAAATCTACCTTCGCCTCGAACCCAAACTCCTTCTTTGCCCTGTTTACATCGAGACATCTTCTCGGCTGACCGTCTGGTTTTGAAGTGTCCCATTTTATTTCTCCATCGAATTCTGCAATCCCTGCTATTAATTCAACTAAGTCTTTTATTTTTATCTCAAAACCTGCTCCAATATTAACAGGCTCGGATTTATTGTATTTTTCAGCAGCAAGTAAAATGGCCTCTGCAGCATCTTCTACGTATAGAAATTCTCTTGAGGCTTCACCTGTTCCCCATACTTCGACCTCTTTTTTGTTATTTTCGTTTGCGTCTACAAACTTTCTTATTAGAGCCGGGATAACGTGGGAGCTTTCTAAATCAAAGTTATCTTTTGGACCGTAAAGGTTTGCCATAAGTAAAGTAATAGAGTTAAAACCATATTGTTGCCTGTATGCTTGGGACTGTACCAGCATCATCTTTTTTGCCAGGCCGTAGGGGGCATTTGTTTCTTCTGGATAACCATTCCATAAATTTTCTTCTTTGAATGGGACAGGTGTAAATTTTGGGTAACTGCATACAGTTCCTATGGCTACAAACTTTTGAATATTGGCAAGTCTTGCTTCCTCCATTAATTGTGTGTTCATCATTAAATTATCGAAAAAAATTGCGCCGGGGTATTTTAAGTTAAATCCTATACCGCCACCTTTAACTGCCAGATGAATTACTATATCTTTTCCTTTTACCATTTTGTTATTATTTTCTCTAACTCTAAGATCATGCAAATAAGATCTTGGTATTGTGATATCCTTTACGCCTTTTTTTTCTAAATTATCTACAACATATGAACCTAAAAAACCTGCTCCACCAGTTACCAAAACTTTTTTAAAATCCCAAAAAGTCATTTTATCACCTCATTATATAAGATGGCCTAGTAAATTATCAAAGACGTCTTCTATATAGCCCAGATCTTCATTTTCTAAATATTGATGACATCCAATATAAAATGCGTTCATTCCCAGATACTCTGCATTAGGTAATTTTCCCTGGTATTCTTCTTTTAAATAGTTATAAGCAGGTTGTTGAGTTGGTATACAACCAAAAAGTGGTCTTGTTTCGATACCATGTTTTTCCAGTTCTTTCCTAAGCTTTTTTCTTGATATTTTTACCGGATCATTTATAACAATGGGGTATGCCATATAACTAACTGTTTCATCTAACTTGGGTAATTGCAGTACGTTTTTATATTTGTTTAACCTTTCATTTAAAACTTTAACGTTTTCGTATCTTTTATTGATTATCCAATCTACTTTTTTAACTTGTGTTATTCCTAGCGCTGCTTGAAATTCCATTGTTTTGAAATTGTAGCCAATAAATTCATGAGTAAATCTGGGATCAAAATCGTCTTCGCCCTTATAAGCTGCTAATCTTGGACATTTGCCTTCCGCCCTCTTACATATCGGACAATCACACATTCTTCCATTTGCTTTTAATTTTCTTATCAAACGAACGATTTCATATTCATCTGTTGTTATTGCTCCCATTTCTCCGGCTTGTATATTATGAGCAATGTAAAAAGAAAATGTGGATAAGTTAGACATGGAACCAGTCTTTCTTTCTTTATAGAATGTTCCATGTGCTTGGGAAGAATCTTCTAACACAAGCAAATTATAATATTTGGCAATTTTATTTATTTCATCCATATCACATGGATAACCCATCAGATGAACAGGTAAAATAAATGAATATTCATTTGGGTTACTTATCTCATCAAGATGCTTTTTAATGTTTTCTGGTGTAATTAAAAAGGTATTAATATCAACATCAATATATATAGGTTTTAGTCCAGTTAACACTATTGCGTTGCTTGTTGCAATATATGTTAGCGGAGTAGTAATTACATATGGCCTTTTTTTGATATCTATATTGTTGTTGTAAATTAGTGCAGTGATTCCAGCAATTAAGGCAGATGTACCAGAGTTAAGGACGATTGAATACTTGGTTCCAACAAAATTAGAAAATATTTTTTCAAATTCTTTAACCTTTTTGCCCTCAGAAATCTTTCCATTATCCAAAACTTCATTTATTGCTTTTCGTTCCTCGTTTCCAATAATAAAATCTCCCACTCTAATATGTTTCATAAAACTATTCTCCTATAAAATGTTTTAATATGTAAACGGCTTCTTCGGCTCCATCTTGAATATATCTTTCTGGAATTTTTCTATAATTTATCTTCATATTTTTTATTTCAGATATTCTGTTTATCCAATCCCCGCTCAAAAAAGATTTTTCCGAAATGATACCTCCAATTCCTAGCTCTTGAACTTTTTCTAAAAAAAGCTCGTCCTCTTTAAAACCGTTCCTTTGGAGTAAGAGCATAGGCACCTGTGCCTGTATTGCTTCAGATATTGTCCCATATCCTGTTTTTGACACAATTAAATCGCACATGCCTAAATAGTTTTGTGCTTCTGTTTCACCAGGAGGAATTTTAAAAGAAATTGGAGCTTTTAAAGTAAGTTTTGAACCAGCAGATATTAAAACTTTTACCCCCTTTTTATATGGCAAAGTCATTTTTTCCACAAAAGAAGGGTTAAATGATTTACCTACTCCTATATATACAAGTATTTCATTTTCAGATATCATGTACCTTTTTCTCAAAACATTTCTATTAATGATTACATTTCGTGACACAAGAGATATTTCTTTTTTTTCTTTAAAAAGCTTCATCTCCTCGTTGAATGGAAGATCTAATGCTAAAGATGCAAGTTGATAAGCTTCTTTAATTTTATTTACAATAGGCATGTCTTCAAAAAGGTAATCATAGATGTAATGCCAGGTAAAATTTGATATAGCTATACCTGGAATATTCAATTCTTTTGCGACAACAAATACTTGTGGAGTGATATCTGATATTATTAGACCGATTTTATGTTTTCTACAAAAAGCCTTTTCGTTTTCTATATAATTGCCCCATAAGGAAGACCAGTTAATGAGTTTTTCTTTTGTTTTTTCTTTATCTACTATAACGCTGTTTTCCTTAAAGACTACTCCGATATCATTTGTTGTTCGAATGAATTTGACATTATCTTGTGGCAATGATTTTTTCATAAAATCTAATGGTTTATCAGTTTTTATATAGATTTTTGTATCGCTGCATTTACTTAAGATTTTCCTGATAATAGAAATTTCCCGGGAGGCATGTCCATATCCGTAATCGCTTATATAAAAACAAATGTTTTTATATTTATCGTTTATGTTTGGGATATCAATCGCCCTCCCACCATTTACTTGGAAATTTTTCTTTTAGTATTTTGTCTCCTTCACCAACAGGTTTTAAGCCTGCTGCGCGCATATCTGCATCCACCATAATTCTAGCCAGGTTTTCGAATGTAATTTTAGGATTCCAGCCCAACTTTTCTTTAGCTTTGGAGGAATCTGCTATTAATATATCCACTTCTGTTGGGCGAAAGTATTTTGGTTCCGTTTTTACATATTTGCCCCACGATAGGCCAACATAGGAGAAAGTCTTTTCAATGAATTCTTTTACGGAGTGTGTTTCTCCTGTTCCGATAACTAAATCCTCTGGATCATTGTTTTGAAGCATTTTCCACATGAATTCTATATATTCCGGCGCATATCCCCAGTCTCTTTTTGCCTCTAAATTTCCCATGTAGAGGTATTCTTGCTTTTTTGTAAGAATAGCTACGATGGCTCTGGTGATTTTTCGGGTAACAAACGTCTCGCCTCTTCTTGGCGATTCGTGATTAAATAATATTCCGTTACAGGCAAATAAATTATAAGCTTCCCGATAGTTTTTTACTATCCAATAGGCGTATAATTTAGATACCGCATAAGGGCTTCGGGGATAAAATTGGGTGCTTTCTTTTTGGGGAAATTCTTGTGCTTTCCCAAAGAGTTCGGAGGTTGAGGCCTGGTAAAACTTCGTTTTTAAGCCAGTCTCTCTTATACCGTCCAATAGCCTTAAGACACCCAAACCATCAACTTCAGCGCAATACTCCGGTACTTCGAAGGATACCTTAACATGGCTTTGCGCTGCTAAATTATAAATTTCATCTGGTTCGACCTTTTCTAAAATCCTGTTTAGGTTAGAAGAATCATTCATATCACCGTAGTAAAGGAATAGCCTTGTCTTTGGGTTCTGCAATTCGTCAAAAACAAGATGATCAATGCGGGAAGTATTAAATGTACTTGATTTTCTAATAATACCATGCACTTCATAACCTTTATGAAGCAAAAATTCTGCTAAATAAGAACCGTCTTGTCCTGTTATACCAGTGATTAATGCTTTTTTCAAGATGTTTTCCTCCAAAAATCAGAGTATCTCTTATTAATTAGGTTATTCAGCCGTAAGCGGTGAAGGATGATAGATAACTTATTAGCCAGGGCAATATTTAAATCCCGCTGGATGTTTTCAATGACTTTGGCGGCTTCAGCGGTGCGGATGTCCGGGGCGCAGTAGACGGAACCAGTGACTAGTCGGTAAAGTTCCGCTACCAGGCGGGTTGTTTCCTCGTCCATGCCGGCTACTATTTTAGTGATTGTTTGTAGAACGTGTTCCTCGTCGCCGGGGTTAGCTCGTTCCGGAGAGTAAGCCAGGCGGAAGTCCGGCCCGCAGGCCAAGCCCGATTCCTGTTCCAGGATGGGTTTGACCACTTCTTCGGTAACGCCCGGGTAAACGGTAGATTCTAATATTACGGTGGAATTTCTCTTCATATTGGCCCCTACAATCCGGGCCGCGTATTCCACGTAAGACAGGTCAGGAAACTTTGCTTTGGTAACCGGGGTGGGAACACAAATAATAAAGAAGTCGGCCGCACTTATTTTTTCCGGATTGATGGTAAAGATAAGGTTGCCGTTTCGGTTATTGTTTTGTAGGGCGAGGGTTTTTTGCTTATCTAAATCAAACCCGATAACCTTTAACTTTTTGGCAAACTCCTGGGCTAAGGGCAGGCCTACGTATCCCAGACCAATAATGCATACTAATGAATTTTCAAGAGCCATTATTATTCCTCCATGGTCAGGATTTAGGATTTAGCTTCTAAACAATATAGGTAAAGATTCGTCATATAACCAAAAAATCCTGCTTAGTATTATAAAAAATTTATTTTTGGTGCGGATACCATTTGCCTGGTTGCCGGTGAGTTCAATCAAAATTTCGGCCAGTTTATTGACAGGGGTTGTTTTCCCGGCGCCAACGTTTACCGGGCCGGTAATATC
>JJNX02000066.1 GCA_000681355.2 Peptococcaceae bacterium SCADC1_2_3 | reverse complement strand
TGCCTTTAGTAATCCATGATTTCTACCCCACAAAACCTTATTTTTCCTTTTATTATGGGGTAAAATCTTTTTTTGTGTTCCTTTTAACGCTTGTGCGGTCTAGCTTCCCGAACATCGCAAAAAGCTCAACCTATAACAGCATTGTTAAGATTTCCTAAGCCAAAAGAATTTTTAAAAAAATTTTTTAAAGTTCAATGGCTTTTAGAATGCTAGTCTTGTTAGGTAGCCAGCTATGTGGTATTATTAAAAAAAGGCTGGTGAGTAAAATGAGCGAAGAAGCTAAAAAAGATACTGTAACCGAATTTCCTTACCGGGTAGCTTCACCCGAATTCTTTTTCTTGCTGCAAAGAATTGACCGCCTTGATGAAAAGCTCACGGCTAGGATAGATGAGGTAGACAAAAAGCTCACGGCAAGGATAGATGAGGTAGACAAAAAATTAACGGCCAGGATAGATCAGGTTCAAGAAAGTTTAAGGCAGGAATTTAGGGCTATTAAGCCTTTGATTTGGGCCACAGTAGGAATTGTCTTAGCTGCTCTGGCCATAAGCGTAAGCGTAGCCATAAAGATTTGGTAAAGTTAAGTAACTACTCAGGCACATAGGGGCAAAGGCACAGAGGCACAAAGTTTTTTTGCCAAACTTGCAGATATCTATACGTTTTCATTTCCCTTTGGACCTTTGTGCCTACTTGAATAGTTACTAAATTAAAAGAATAAGCAACCTGGCTAATTTACCTATACCAGGCTGAAAATACCACCGCTGACTAATGGAGCTTATAACCGTGGGAAAGAACGTTGGCCATCACCCCGTTGATATAGTACAGCCAGTATTCCGTCTGGTTCCCTCCTTACTTAACCACAAATGTATCTCAAATCTTTCTTTGTTTCTTCTCTTATTACCCTTAATAAAAGTCAATTCCTAGCCATCTCCCCAAGACAGAACCGGAGTTCTACCTGATTTCTTGAAATCAGCACAGTCCTCTCCCTGGGAGATCATTAACGTGCCAAACATACCGGGGCAGGTCTCCTGACTCATGGCTCATCGCCAGCTTACCGCTTTTCCAAGGAAGCACCCGGGGGGATGGAAATTCTCTACCATTCGGTATTAACTTTCCCTTCCAACTGAGCACCCCTTTAGTGGCCCTTTACTAAGCTACTCCCCATTCACAATGGCCGGACCGTCCAAGAATTACGCCTGGTTCCCTATTATCCTTTGATTTTTGCAAAGGAACCCTGGCAACATGTTGTTATCTTGGCTACAAGTTATACCACTTCCGAAACTTTCTCTTTCAGCCATAATTTTATCAATTCTTCAGCCGGAACTCTTTTCGTCCTGGCAATTTCGGTAAGCTTTACCGCAATGTCTTCGTCAATCGTAAACGTATGTTTTCTTTTTTTAATTTCTATATCTATTTCGGCTTCGGGCATTTGATCCCAGTACTCACCCAGATCGTGTGTTTCGAAAAATTCCACCAACTTCTTGAGGGAATTAAACTCTGGTAATTTCTTAGGCTCACTTTTTTTCATACTGATAAAGTATACCATAGTTATGCTCAACAATAAACCACCTGCTGCTTTTGCAAACCTGGCTTACTTCACCAATTAACCCGTATTCCAGTAAAAACGTTTTTTAAACCTTTTCAGCACCCTAATTACTTTTACGCCGAAGAACCCCAGAAAGAGGGCGTTGGCCAGGACGCGGGTACCGTCCCAGACAAGGGCGTTAATTTCGGTCACGACCAGGACGGAAACCGCTCTCGCAGCAAGGGAACCTGTCGCAGCCAGGCCGCCGTCACGCCCACCAGCTCCCACAGACAGAAAAGAATCAGCAGATAAATATATCCCACTTCAATAGCCGGTCACCCCCGCTCCGACACCCCCACCCTAACCCTCCCCCATCAAGGGGGAGGGAACATTGATAGGAAAATAGCTACACTTAATAATTCCCCCTCCCCTGGCGGGAGGGGACGGGGTAAGAGTAACTCACCCCGTCCAGTGTTGACCAACCAGCACCATATCCAGCACGTTAATCACGCCGTCTTTGTTTACGTCTGTCCGCATCCAGCCGGGATTACCGGTTTGGCCAAAGTGCTGACCAATAATCACCATATCTAAAAGGTTGACCTGACCGTCGCAGTTAACGTCCCAAGCCACGTAACTTCCCAGGGCGTAAAGGTAGCCGGCGTCGTTAACAAAAAAGACTTTGTTGTCAGCAAGGGCCACCCCGGCTAAAACATATTCGGGATGGTCGGGGATAAACTCCCACTTCATGTTTCCGCCTTCGTCAAAGCAATAAACTGCTCCTTTAGCACAGTCAGTAGTAATATAAATGTAAGCTTTGCCATTTTGGATAGAAATGGCTGGTGAAGCTTCCGAACCGTAGCCGGTAAATTCGTTTTTCCAGAGCAGGTCGCCATCAGTTTCCCGCAGGCAATAAAGGCCTCCTTGCTTAAAGAAACTGCCGGAGCAAACATATACCTGGCCGGCATGAACGGCCGGAGTAGAAGAAGTATAACCGCCAATAGAGGTATACCAACCCGAGTCGGGATTAAACTCACCCGTCAAAGGGTCAAAGCCAAGGGCGTAAAGATAGCCGTTTCCCGAACCGCTAGAGGTTAAATAGATACGCTTTGTCTTGCTGTTACAAGTTACGGCAGAACGAATCTTCCCGGCTACAAGGTTATAGTGGATGCTTAAGTTAATTTCATCCACCTTTACCCCGCTATCCTTATAAACGCTGACCAACACTGAATTACTGTCTCCAAAAAGCAAATAATCGCCAATCACTACCGGACCCGACCACCACTCAAAAGCGCCGTTAGTTACGTACTGCCAGAGGATTTTGGGCGCGCCTTCTTCACCACTGGCGTCCAGACAATAATAAACTCCTTCCCAACTGCCCACGTAAACCTTACCTTCGTGATAGAGCACCTGGGTGGAAAGCTCTTCTTTCTGGCCTGTCCCGTGGGTCAGCTTACCACTCCAGATAATTTGCCCGCTGTTTTCATCCAGGGCGTAAATATGGCCGGTAGAGGCGGCCACAAAAAACTTGCCCTCGCCGTAAGCCGGGGTGGAAAGGTTAAAGCGCAACCCCCCGGTTAATTTTGTGCTCCAGAGTACCTTGCCGGTAATCACATCAAAAGCCCAGGCGTATTCATCCACATCCACTACCACCACTTTCCCGTTGGCAATGACCGGTGAGTGGTCAATGCCGTGGGTGGACGTATAATGGGTAAAAACCTGCCAGGCCACACCGGGTTCCTCTATTGGGGCCGGGCTTGGGGACCTACCGCTGTTTTGGATATTCCTTTGAAAAGAGGGCCACTCCTCTTCTTCCGCAAAGCAGTAAAGGTAGCCCCCACTAGTCCCCAAAAAGACCATTCCTTCGGTGGCGGCCACTCCTTGAATAATATAGCCTTCATCAGGCGGGTTGTATTTCCAAACTAGCCGGCCCTCTTCATCCAGGCAGTAAAGAAAACCGTCGTTTTTCGCCGTGGTAAAGTAAATATAGACGCCAGTATCAGCAACCAGAAGAGCCGGCGAGGATTTCACCCCTTGTTCCACCGGACAGCTCCAGAGGATTTGGCCGTTGGCCTCACTTAAACAGACCAGACTTCCCGGATAGCCGTGCTCTCCCTGACCTACGTAAATCCTTCCGGCGTAGACTACCGGGGTAGAAGTGCTAAAACCAATGGGGGTGCTAAAACCTTCATTTAAAAATCTTCCGTTATTCAAGTCAAGGCCTATTTTCCATAAATAGCCGGCGTCAGCCCCGGCCTCAGAAGTGGTGTATAGGTAACCATTCTGGTAAGTAACGGAAGCCCGAATGCGCCCGGGCCTATCCTGGGCAAAGGAAATTCTAGCGGCCTCACGTAAATCCAAAATATCAGCCGGAACCCCGGTATCTTTGTAAACACTGGTCAATACCCCATCCACATTGCCAAAGACCAGAAAATTTCCAACCACGGCCGCCCCGCACCACAGGTAGCCGGCCGTTTGAGCGGTATATACCCATTTAACCACGCCATCCTCATCCAAACAATAGTAGCTGTTGGTCTCCCCTCCTGTACCTCCTTCGCCAATAAATATTTTTCCCTCATGGTAAGTTACCGGGCACTGAAAACCTCTTTCGCTGACCTTTTTGCTCCAGAGTTCAGCGCCGCTTTGCGCGTCAAAAGCCATTAGATAGCCGTCAAAGGTAGCCACAAAAACCTTGCCTGCGCCTATTGCCGGGGTGGGAATCTGCAGGTTACCGTGCGCTCCCAGGTCTTTCTCCCAAAGGGTTTCGCCTGTTTTTTTCTCCATCGCCACCAGTCTGTTGCCGGCAAAAACGTAAACCGTACCTCCACTGACCACCGGTGTGTTTTGAATACCCAGGGAACCCTGCCGGAAGATGAATTTACTCCAGGCCGGCCGGGGGCTTAAAACGGGGGTTTTTACGGAAATCTGGCCACTTTTAAATTCATCTTTTTGAAATTGCGGCCAGTCGGAAGCAGCGCTAAAAGCAGGATGATTTTCCCACCCCGTAAATAATAAAAATAATAAAAACGTAAACACAATAACCAGAAAAAAAAGACCATGTTTTTTAAGCCACATCATTAATCATCCCCTTACCTTACCTTTCCTTTATGTCTTTTAGACCTTAAACTCCCGAAAATTTATACCCTGCCTTTAGGTTTAAGCAGGTTTATAATTATAAAAAATTTGCGGGGGAAGAATGAGGGGAGAAAGAAATTTCTTCCCCCGCTTTTATGGTAAACACCCCCACCCTTTCCCTCCCCCTTTAAGGGGGAGGGTTAGGGTGGGGGTGTTTACCCCGTCCAGTGCTGGCCGATTAAAATCATGTCTAAGACGTTAATTTCTCCATCCTTATTCACATCTTCCCTGATCCAACCGGGGGTGCCGGTCTGGCCAAACTTTTGCCCCACGCCAATCATATCTAAGACATTAACCTGGCCGTCCTTGTTCACATCCCAGTCCGGATACTCTTGCTCCAACTGGCCAAAGGCATAAACCTTGCCGCCGCCAAGGGTGTAAACCCGGCCGTTGGCCACCGCCGGAGAGGAGCCGCCACCCGCGTAACTCCAAATTGTATCGCCATTTTCGGCATTTAAGGCGTAAGTCTCAAGGTAATCAAAATCGGAAAATGCGGTGCTGCCCGGCTTACCCACAAAAACCTTGCCGTCGGCCACGGCTACCGAGCAGGTCCAGTTGCCCTTATCATTTTTAAGCCAGATTAATTCTCCGGTATCGGCATTAAAACAAGAAGTAGTTACCGGCTCGGCAAAGCCAAGGCAACCCCCACAAATATAAATTTTGCCGCCGGCATAAGCCGGGGTGGCATCAGTACGGTTAGTGGTTTTTTGCCAGAGAATATCGCCACCAGCAGCATCCAGGGCGGCTATCTTTCCGTCCCCGTAAAAGTTATAGGTAGTAACAAAAACTTTGCCCTCGGCTATGGTAGGTGAGCCGCAGGTACCTTCCTCATCATCATGGGTTAGATCTCCCTGGTGCCAGATAAGGGCCCCGGTTTCGGCATTCAGGCAGTAAATATGGGCGTTGTTTTCAGTTCTGTACGACCAACTGGTCAGATATACCTTTCCGTCTACATAAGCCGGGGTACCCTGGGCATTACCGGTAACCGCATATTTCCATTTAAAGTCCCCGCTGTTTTCATCCAGACAATAATAAAAACCCCCGTCCCAGTCCCCGACAATGACCTTGCCCCCGGCCACCTTAGGGGAACCGTTACAAGGGCCTCTGTTGGTGGGAAACTTGTACTTCCAAAGCTCACCCCCGCTATCTTCCGCCAGGCAGTAAAGGTACTTGCCCGAGCCAATAAATACCTTGCCGTTGGCATAAGCCGGCGACTGCCAGGCCCCCCACAGATGGGCAGCTTCTAAAGAAGTTTGCCATAATGTTTCCCCGCTTTCTTCTTTTAAACAGGTCAGGCGGTCATTTCCGTAAACAAAAATTTTGCCGTTGGCCACCGCCGGATTTGAGCCTGGAGTGGCGTTAACCTCCTCACTTTCCCAGGCCAAATCGGCCGTAGCCGGGGCATTTGAGGCCGAATAGCCGGTATTGGCCGTATCATTATGAAACTGCGGCCAGTCGTTGGCGGCCAAAGCCAGTCCTGGTATTAAAACAAAACTTAAAACAAGAAGCAGACTAATTAGTCTCAAACCCTTTTTTAACATTAAG
The DNA here is from genome assembly GCA_000681355.2 of Peptococcaceae bacterium SCADC1_2_3. Taxonomy (GTDB): domain Bacteria; phylum Bacillota; class Desulfotomaculia; order Desulfotomaculales; family Nap2-2B; genus SCADC1-2-3. The sequence continues at coordinate 6,037 of JJNX02000066.1, read as the reverse complement.
TCTCACCTTCCTTAACTATAGTCTTTAAGCCTTTTTATAAAAAAAATTTGTGGGGGAAAAATGAGGGGAGAAAAAAATTTCTTCCCCCGCTTTTTTGGAAAGCTTTTTTAATTCTTTTGTAACTATTCAGGTAGGCACAGAGGTCCAAAGGGAAATGAAAACACTTTGTGCCTCTGTGCCTTTGCCCCTATGAACCTGAGTAGTTACATTCTTTTTACTTTTCATACAGCCTTTTCAGCATGGCCGCGACTTCCGCCCTGGTAGCCGTGTTTTGGGGCTTAAAGGTCTGGTCGGGATAGCCGCTTACTATTTCTTGACTTACGGCTCCGGCTACGGCTGTTCTGGCCCAGGGGGAAATCCCTAAGCATTTAAGACCAGCAATTCAGCGGCCGTAATATCCCGGGCGTCAACCGCCCCATCGCCATTTACATCGGCGGTATCCGTAACGGGATGCCGTCCGAGCACGATTAATTCAATCAGGGTAATGTCCCGGGCATCCAACCGGCCGTCTTTATTGTGGTCACCCTTTAAGCCATCTGGCCCTCCGGTATCTTTAATCTTAAGGGTTGTCCCCAACCAGTTGGCGAGTATGGCTTGCGCCTCTTTGTCACTTAATACCCCGTTTTGAAATTTTAAGCCTGTTTTGTTACTGGCCTGAAGAGCCTTAAAGTGCAGCTCGCCCAGGTAGCCTGAACCGGATACCCCTTCTACTCCGTAGATATTTTGCACTACGGTTACTTTTCCTGACCATATTTCATTCTTGTAATGGGCAATGGGGAAAGGATTTCCGTCTATTTCCCCACCGGTTACTTTTTCTAACTCTAGCACAGAGGTGTTATAAACAAGATCGTAACTGCAGGCATCAAGATAGGTTACTTCGGTAATGGTTACCTTAAGGGTAAAACTATTTCCCTTAAGGACCTCTTGCGGACCCTCCAGAGCCACGGTCACCTTACCTTCATCAGGGGGGGCTGCTTCTACCGTAACCGTACCTTGAGTTATACTCACCGGGACGGCCTGGCCGGCTTTATTGCCGACAATAACCTTGTCCAGAATAAGGTCAGTACTGCCGTTATCCTTGGCTTTTAACGTTACGGTGGCAAAAATACCTGCCCCGGCTACTTCCCCGCCCGGAGTGGTAATTGCCCCGGCTACACCGGTTATTTTACCGGTAGCATTATCGATGGTTCCGGCCTGGAAGTAGGTGCTGGCACCGCCTTGTTTGAGCAAATTGCCTTCAGCTACCCCCCTGGGCCTCTAAGATATCCGGGTTAAAGCTTAAGTTAAACTGGGCGCCGGCTATGGGTACGGCGGGAGTGACCGAAATATCTACCGTGAAGGTTTGCCCCTGGTTTACCGTGGTAGTGGCCGGTGAGATACCCACGGTTGTATCTTGGGCAAAAGCTGTTGTTGCTCCCAAAAGGAGACAAAAAAGTAAGGTTAATAAAAATATTGTTTTTTTCATTTAACTTTGTACCCCCTTAAATTTATTCATTGAGGACGGACCCCAATATTTTTAGCCACCCGCAATAAATCCCGTACGTTTATATAAGTGTCTTTGTTTACGTCGGCAATTTTTGCCTCCTTCCAACCCGGCTGGCCTGGCCTTAAGCCAATTTTTGCCGCCATCCAAAGTAAATCCTGGACATTTATATAGGTATCCTGATTCATATCCCCAATAAAGAGCCTTAAAGGGGACATCTCTTTTGTTTCATTTGCTAAAAGAAGAACATTTTTTCTTTTTACCTTGCTCCAGCCCGGACGGCCATAATGAAGGTCATAGAGGCCACCAGCCAGCCCGGTTACCAGGTAAGAACCATTCTGGTTGGAAAGATTTGCTTTCACCTGATGGCCTTGAAAGACTACTTTTATTTGGGTGCCGTAATGGTCAGCCAGCAGGTTATCCGGTTCCGGCTCATCAGGGTTAACTTTTTCTAATTTTACATAACCTTTAATTGAGGCACCTGGTTCAGTTATGACCATTGTGATACAAGAGCTTACTGTTATCGGTACCGCCTGGCCTTTTTTGTTGCCTAAAATAACTTTAGTTAATTCAAGAGCAGTAATGCCGTTGCTTTTACCCTTAAAGGTAATGGTGGCAAAAGTACCGGCCGCTGACACTTCACCTCCTGGAGTAGTAATAACTCCTGCAACATTAGAAATTTTACCTTGCAGGTTATTGATATTGCCTGGTTGAAAGTAAGTGCTAGCACCCCCCTGTTTAAATAAATTGCCTTCTCTTACTTCTAATGCTTCCACCACTGCCGGATTAAAGCTTAGAGTAGACTGCATACCAGCAATTGGTACAGATGGCTTAACGGCAATATCTGCGGTAAAAGTTTGCCCTACCGGTATGGTTATTTCAGGTGGGGCAACCCGGACAGTAGTAGAATTAACAGCAAAGGCAGCCGTTACAGTAAAAATAAAACTAGAAAGTATGGTTAACAGAAATATTGATTGTTTTATTATTTTAAGGCTTAAAATAGTTCCCTCCCTTGTTTCTTGTTAAAATTAAGCTTTTGGTTTTAGGTAAATCCTGCTGAATACATTTTTAACACCCCTTTATTTTTTAAAAGTTATCTTTTAGTAAATACTTACTTGATTGATTGTTTTATTGTAACTATTCAGGTAGGCATAGAGGTCCAAAGGCACAGAGTTCCAAAGGGAAATGAAAACATATAGAGATCTGCAAGTCTGGCAAAAAAACTTTGTGCCTTTGTGCCTTTGCCCCTATGAACCTGAGTAGTTACGTTTTATTAATACTTTTTCCCTATTGAGGTTACCGCAAATTATCCCGTCCAATGCTGGCCAACCATGATCATGTCTAAAACGTCAATTTTGCCGTCTTGGTTAACATCCTCACTAATCCAGCCGGGGTTGCCGGTTTGCCCCCACTTTTGGCCGATTAAAATCATGTCCATGATGTTTACCTGATCATCATTGTTGACATCAGGCTGGGGCGTTGTCGCAATAATGTGAACGGTAACGTTTTTTTGCGCCTTGTTCCCTGCTGCATCCGCCGCCTCCACGGTGATGGTGTTATTACCCTCTGCAAGCGTGCAGCTATAATTTCCGCTGTCTCCTGCCGCAAGCACCGTTCCGTTCAATTTGACTATCGGAGTCACGGTATCGTCCTTGTTGTCGGACACTGCTATGCTGAAAGATAATCCGGCTTTCGTCACCGTTGCTCCGTCAGAAATTCCATTCACCGTAATTTCAGGCGCTGTTTCGTCCTCAAAATAATATATGGAAGTTTTTCCGCCGTTATATTCACCGTTTTTCTTTACAAATTTATCATAGGCCAGCAGTGCCTGGTAGCCCTGCTCGGTCGCCATTCCCATTACGCCCGTGCCGTCAAGGGTGTGCAAAATGGAGCCGTTCTCCTGCAGGAACGACAGCAGGGCGTCCAGCAGGTTTTTGCCGTTTTTCGTAAACGGTTCCGAAGTGGGATCAATGCCGTTGGCGCAGAGGGCGATGATGGTCTGGGATACGGCCTCGCTGTTGTACGAGCCCCAGGAGTAATATCCCCCTTCATTGCTTTGTTTTTGTGAAAGCCAGGCGACCCCCTTGTTGATGGCGTTCATGACATCTTCCCGGTCATGGTATGGGGCCAGTCCGATGAGCGTCATGGCGGTGATGTCTACATCGCTGTTGCCCGAGGCACTCAGGTTCCATCCGCCGTCGTTGTTCTGCTTACTCAACAGGTATTGGAACAAGTAATCTCTGCTGTACCGGGCGCCTTCAGGAATTGGGTACCGCATGGTATCCAGGGCGATCAAGCCGTAGATAACGCCGTTCAACCCCTGGAAGGTAATATCTCTGGGTGTTTGCAAACCGGTTGCTTCATTGGCGGGAATATAGAAGTTGTATATCCTTTCCAACAGGCTATGCCCGCCGGTATTCCTGGGATTGCCTCCCGCGGCGACGATCCCCAGGACTCTTCTTTCGTGGTATGTTACATTTTCCGATTTGGTGTTTACGGTGGTAGCAAAATAGTTCTTTACAGCTACCGCTGTATCGTCCAGGTAGTTTGCCGGGATTTCTTCGCCGGCGTTCCTCAATCCTACGATCAGCCAGTCCGAGCTGTAGGTCTGATTGGACTTTACATAATTCGTAACCCTGGCTATAGCTTCACGGACCCTGGAGATGACCGCATCCTCCGCCAGCGTGGTCACGTCCAGCTTTACAGGAGTAGCCTGCAGGTTACCGGCCGCATCCTTGGCGATCACGTACACGTCGTAGTCCGTGCCGTAAGCAAGTCCACTTACAGGGGCGCTAACTTTGTCGGTGCCGGCTATGGTCACGGTTGTCCAGTTTTCATAGTCATCACCCGGTGCTACGCCCTCCGCCACTACTTTGTAGTAGGCCGTGCCTGCTTCATTCAGCTTGAGCTTGAGGTTGAAACCGGCCGCCGTAATATCCTCGGCCTTCGGGTAGCCGCTGGCGAACACCGGCGGCGTGATGTCGCCCGGCGATGCACTGACGGTAATATTGATGGATGCCGGCCTAACGGCGCCGGCCGTACCGAAAATATTCCACCCCTCGCAGTTCACCTCGTAGGCGCCCGTCGTATCAAAGGTGATGGCGGCCTTGCCTTCGGCATCCGTCTTAAGCGGATTTTCCGCCGTTGGGTAAGGTTGTCCGTTAACCAGTAAACTGGCGTTGGCAATGGGCTGGACTACGGTATCGCCCACCGTGCCGCCTGCACCGGACAGGTCGGTGGTTTCTCCGGTCAGGGTAAAGTGGACGGTTTCGCCCGGGCCGACCTCCTCCCGGTCCGCTTTAAAATTGATATACCAGGTGTCGAAGCCAGTGGCTGAATAATACCACACCACTTCGTCCCCGTCTTCGAGGTAGTAGGACTGGGAGCCGTAGTTGGGCAGCCAGCCGTTCACCCGGTACAGCCAGCCGGACGTGCCTCCCTGATCGAATTCGCGCTGGCCTCCGACCATGGCCACATACAGGCTCCAGCCGTAGTCCTGCACATCGAATTCCATCGTTCCGTCCACCGGGTTGGCAGGATTGTGCTTTGTAAAGCCGCTGTCTATCAGTACCCTGAGCAGGATATGCAGGGCCGTGGGACCCTCGAACCTTTCCACGCCCCAGCCCTCACTCCAGGGGTTGGCGGAGCCGCCCGAAGCCTGGTTCAAATAGGGGCCTCCTGCCGAACCCAGCCCAAACCTCGCCAGGGTTATCCGCGTCCTGGGAAGGATGGTCCGATCATAGCCCTCCACCCGCAGGTAGGCCGTTACCTCCTGGTCATTGTTTACTGGAGGGGGAACCGGTATTACACTTCCATGGTAGAGAATGGGGGTGTTGAAATAATTCCCGCCGTAGGGCGCCCCCAAGCCGGTGACTAAAAAATCCCTCCGGGCTAAGACGTTGAAATCACATACCGTCGTCGCCAGCAAACTCCCGTCGGACTTTTTAATCACATACCAGTTGCCGTCATTTTTCCTTAAATACAGTTTGCCATTCATAACGGCGTATAAATCGTCCAGCGCCGTGCCTTCAATCTTCGAAGGCGCATATGGCGCCTGACCGAGGCTTGTCCATTGCCCGCCGTCCAGGCAGGTTACTTCCCTTCCGTAGCACACAAGGACCTTGCCGTCCGCCGTTTTTCCGATGCGGGTGGCGGCCTTCCCCGTGACAACTTGCGTCCAGCCGCTGACGTCAAAATGGTGCAGCCCGTCCGCCGTGCCCGCGTAAACGTTGTCTGCAGAAAGACCGCCCAGACAGGTCACGTTCTTGCCGCCGAAGTAATCCACCAGGCTCCAGTCCGACCCGTTGTAATGGTACAGACCGGAGTCGCTCCTCATCACATAGACGTCGTCAGCGGCAGTACCCCAGACCCTGGCGGGGTTATCCACCGCCTCGACGTGAGCCAGGTTTACTCCGTTATACAGGTACTATAATGGCCAAAGAAATTCAGACAAAAAATAAGCCTTATTTAAGGTGTATAATAGGAGTATGAGAAAGACATATACAAATAACTTTAGAACAAGAGCTGTACTGGAAATTTTTAAGGAAGAAAAAA
>JJNX02000065.1 GCA_000681355.2 Peptococcaceae bacterium SCADC1_2_3 | reverse complement strand
TTCTGCGAATTTTAGGACATGCCACTCTAGACATGACGCAAAGATATTGCAATTTGTTAGTAGAAGATTTGCAACGAGAACATGATAAATTTGGGCCGGGAGACAAACTCAATCTTGACAGAAACTATTAAACAGAACGGTGCGAAAAACGCTATCCTTATGGCTGGCCGAGAACCTGGAAGGCTCGCTTTTTAAAAATCGGCATGGCAACACCATAAGTGTTCGGGGCGTTTTCGGCATGGTGGGCAAATACGCGTACAGGGCCAGGTTGAAGGACGTTTCCCCTCATACCTTGCGGCATACGTTTTGCAAAAACGCAATAGACATAGGCGTGTCAATCGACCATGTAGCGGTAATGGCCGGGCACGGTAGCTTGGACGTGACAAAAAGATATATTACACCGAGCATGGCCGACCTGGAGGCTGCGGTAGAAAAAATGGCATGGGAATAGAAGGTTGGTTTGTAGTAAAGGTAAGAAAAATAATACCCAAAAATTCTTGACAGCATAAACTCGGTGTAAAATAATTGTAGGAGAATAATAGAAAGAGACCAACCCTCTTTGGTAAAATGAAAGTTATCAAAACAACAATCACCAAGGAAGGAGAGGTCTCTTTGAGAAATATTATACTCCAAGTATGCCAACAATTCATAACAGAAGTTGTGGGATTTTTTAAAGATGAAAGGATAGTAACCCTGGCTGAGATGGAGAACGGCCTAAAAGAAAGTAGCGACAAATTTATACGGGATGTTATCAAAACCTACCTGGAAGAAACAGACCGGCAAATTGCGTCAGACAAAATAGGCCGCAAACAAAAAGGTCTTGTAGTAGAGCGTAGAAATGAGGAACGTACAGTATATACAAAGTTTGGTGCACTGACATACACCCGTTCGTATTACTATGACAGGCAAAAAGAAACCTACATGCACCCTGTAGACCTGGTAGCGGGGTTAGAGGCATACGAACGTGTATCCCTGACAACGGCAGCGGATTTAGTAGGACATGCCGCTTAAAGCATCGTATGGAGAAAGCAGCCGGCATGTAACTGGAGGAGAAATCAGCCGTCAAACAGTAATGAAAAAGATTCGCAAAACAAATGGACTCAAAGTATCAGCCCCAAAAAAGAAAGGAACAGTTAAGATTCTACATGTTGATGCCGACGAAGACCATATTGCTTTGCAAGATGGGAGCACCACGGTAGTACCCATAATAACTATACACGAAGGGGTTCAAAAGCTATGCAAGGGCAGGAACCAGTGTATGAACGCTCACCATTTCTGCTCTTATGGTAAGACGACTGAGAATTTATGGCTTGAAGTGGCTGAGTGGATTTATGAAGCTTACGAAGTAGACAATCTGGAGGTAATTTACATACATGGAGACGGGGCTAACTGGATTAAAAAGGGACTAGAGATACTACCGGAATCCAGACTTGTACTGGATAAATATCATATCAACAAAGCCATTATGAACTGTACAGGAGCACAGCCGGAATACCGGAAGGTATTATGGCAGGTATTAAAAAATGCGGATCGGGAAGAGTTCAAAAGAATTATTAGAAATATGGGCAAAGAGACAAGAAGTGAAAATGGCCTAAAAAAGATAAAAGAATTTCGACGGTATGTTTTAAATAACTGGGAAGGAATAGAAATCCACAAAACAGGAAAATGCGGCGGGAGTAGTGCAGAAGCCCATGTGAGCCATGTGCTCTCGGCCAGGATGGATAGATCGGCCGATGGGGTGGAGTCGGGAAGGGCTAAAATACATGTCTAAGTTAAGGGCGTTTTATGCTAATGGAGGTGTTGTTGGAGTTGAGCACTTGAGGTCAAAACAAGAAATGAGCGGCCTGGTTAAAAAGGCGGTGGAGCGGGCCCGGAGAGTATTTCATGGGATCAACCCTGAGACATTGGGAAATGTTGCTTCGCTGAACATGGGGAAAGTAACTCCATTATTTAGGGTGTTGCGTTCAATTCAGCAAAGTGGCTTGATTACGAAATAAGTATGGGCTGTCAAGGGTCGGCAAAGCCGAGGAGCGAAGCGACCTTGCCCTTGACAGCAAACTCTGTGTACCCTATTGCTAAACGGGCAGGCAAAGCCTGACCGACTGCCTCCCGGCGAGGGCGGGGGTTCGGGGGCAGCGCCCCCGATTTATCCAAAGAGGGAAACTCTTAAATTAAAAATCCTATAAAAAGTTGACACCGTCAAATTTTAAAAAACCTCTTGACAAGAAAAAGAACTTTAGTTATTCTTAATAAAGAATATACATGGTTGTATTTTCAAGGCAAGGAAGCCTTTAGTTAGGAATGAACCTATCTAAAGGCTTTTATATTTTCTTAAAAAGCAAAGGTGCTCTTAAGGGTGCAGTGTTGCCGCCACCTTAGAAGAGCGCCTTTTATTTTTGGGTCATAGGCACCCCGGCAAAAAAACCATTCTACACCACCTTTTTAAACTGGGGCGTTTATTTATAAAAACCCTTAAAAAATTTTTAGGGAACGAAAAGAGGGTGAGAAATGAATAAAGATATTTAGAATAATTAACAGGTGGAGCAAAATAAGGAAAGTCTAAAGTTCATGGTAAATTTGTATACCATTTAATGGAAAGGATGGGGATTTGTTTGTTAGGTTACAAAAACACCGGATTGAAGTTTAAAAGTTTAGCCATTATTCTTGGTTTAGCCCTTCTCATGAGCATAGCTTGTTATGGTTGCGGACCGTCAAAAGAGGTAAAAACTCCTGCGGATAGTGGAACAGTTACTGAGTCAGAAGTGATTAAGGTGGGTATTTTACATTCGCTGAGCGGAACCATGTCGATCAGCGAAACATCATTACGCGACGCTGAATTAATGGCTATTGAAGAAATTAACGCAACGGGTGGTGTTTTAGGCAAAATAATTGAGCCTATAGTGGAAGACGGGGCTTCCGATTGGCCAACCTTTGCTGAAAAAACTAAAAAGTTGCTTGAACGGGATAAAGTAGCTACAATTTTTGGTTGTTGGACATCAGCAAGCAGAAAAGCAGTGCTTCCTGTAGTAGAAAAGTATAACGGTCTTTTATGGTACCCGGTTCAATATGAAGGTTTAGAGTCTTCGCGCAATATTTTTTATACTGGGGCTGCCCCTAACCAGCAAATCGTTCCCGCGGTAGAGTGGCTTTTAAAACAAGGCAAGAAGAATTTTTTCTTACTGGGTTCGGATTATGTCTTTCCAAGAACAGCGCACAAAATTATCAAAGCTCAGCTTAAAGCGCAAGAAGGAGTTCTCGTGGGGGAAGAATATACTCCTTTAGGTCATATAGATTACAGTACTGTAATTAATAAAATCAAGGCGGCAAAACCAGACGTCATTTTTAACACTTTAAATGGAGATAGTAACGTTGCTTTCTTTAAACAATTTCGGGCTGCTGGAATTGGGTCAGAAAGTATTCCTACGATGTCTGTAAGTATTGCGGAAGAAGAAATAAGAGGTATTGGCGCTGAATATATGGAAGGTCACTATGCAGTATGGAATTATTTTCAAACAACGGACACCCCGGAAAATAAGGAGTTTGTCAAAAAGTACAAAGCCCGTTATGGTCAGGCACGGGTTACAGATGATCCGATAGAAGCAGCTTATTTCCAAGTTTATTTATGGGCGGATGCAGTAAAAAAAGCCGGTTCTACTGAAGTGGATAAAGTTCGCGAAGCGGCTAAAGGGATAGAATTTAATGCTCCGGAGGGATTGGTGCGAGTTGATCCCGAAAATCAACATACCTGGAAAACAGTCAGGATCGGCCGGGTTACGACTGAAGGTCAATTTAAAGAATTATGGAGTTCTGGTGAACCAGTCAAGCCTGATCCATACCTGAAAGGTTATAATTGGGCCGGGGAACTAAAACCAGGCAAATAATAAGTTTTTGGTTAGACATAATACGTGAGGTAGCCAGCCAAAATAATCTAAATTAAACTTTAATAATCATTTAGTTGGCTACCCTCTCCTCTTACATGGGTAACTTTATCCTGGTTCAAAGTTCTTGGGAAAGAAGGTATTTTTTATGGAAGTCTTCCTGTTGCAAGTCTTTAATGGTCTTAGTGTAAGTTCTATTTTACTACTTACTGCCTTGGGGCTGGCCATTACTTTTGGTCTTATGAACGTAATCAATATGGCGCACGGAGAACTGATTATGACCGGATCGTACGTAACGTATGTAGTACAAATGTTCTTTCTAAAACATATAGCAGGAAATTTCGACCTTTATTATCCAGTAGCCCTTATCTTGTCTTTTTTTGTCACTGCATTTATAGGTTTCCTGCTAGAACGCAGCCTCATCCGCTTTCTTTACGAACGACCGCTGGATACTTTGCTGGCTACCTGGGGAGTCGGTATGATCTTCCAGCAAATAGCCCGGGATATTTTTGGGGCGCCCAATCTTGAGGTCCGGACACCGCACTGGCTTAAAGGAGGGGTTGAAATCATGGCTGGCTTACAACTTCCTTATAACCGGTTATTTATAATTATCCTTGCTATTTTTTGTCTTATTGGCGTTTACTTCTATATGTATCACACGGCTAGTGGTTGCCGGATGCGGGCGGTAATGCAAAACCGGTCTATGGCCAGTTGTCTGGGCATTTCAATCGCGAAAGTAGACGCCTATACATTTGCCCTGGGTTCAGGTTTGGCCGGAATAGCTGGTTGTGCACTATGCCTTTTAGGCCCGATCGGACCTTCTCTTGGTACATATTATATCGTTGATGCTTTTATGGTGGTTGTTTTAGGCGGGGTTGGCAAATTGGTTGGGATTATTATCTCCTCTGGAGTTGTAGGGGGGCTAAACACAGCATTTGAATTTGGCAGCACGGCAACCATGGGTAAAGTATTAGCCCTAATAATGGTAATATTATTTTTACGCTGGAAACCAAGTGGATTGATTTCTTTAAAAGTGCGTGCCCTTGATTAAAGGGGGAAGTTAACATGATAAAAACAAACAGGATAAATGATTTGCTTTTAGATAGAAAATGGATTTTGTTTTTTGTGCTGATGGTCATCTTATTCCTGGCCCCAGTCTTTCTTTCTGATTTTAGACTGAACTTGTTGGCAAAATACCTGGTCTATGCCATTATTGCCCTTGGTTTAGACTTAATTTGGGGTTACGGAGGAATGTTAAGCCTGGGACAAGGTGTTTTCTTTGGTCTAGGTGCTTATTGTATGGCTATGTATCTTAAGTTAGGATCGGCAGGTGGTGAATTACCGGATTTCATGGCCTGGAGCGGGTTAACCGAACTTCCCTGGTTCTGGAAGCCATTCCAGTATGCCTGGATAGCAGTAGGAGCTTCAGTTATTATCCCTGCTTTGGTGGCTACAATAATAGGATTTATAATCTTCCGGAGTAGAGTCCACGGGGTGTATTTTGCTATCCTCACGCAAGCACTTGCTCTTGTGGTAACCATTCTCCTTATTGGACAACAGCCTTACACGGGCGGAACCAATGGAATTACTAACTTTTCAACTATTTTTGGTTTTTCTTTAGCTGATTCTTCTGCCCAAATAATACTTTACTTTATAACGGTAATTTGTTTAGGTTTGGTCTATCTTTTTTGTCACTGGTTAACTGAATCGAGCTTCGGTCGAATTTTAATTGCCATCAGAGATGCGGAAGACCGGATTAGATTTTGTGGGTATAACCCGGTTACCTTTAAAGTTTTTATTTTTGCCATCTCTGCTGGATTAGCTGGTCTGGCAGGGGCACTTTTTGTGCCTCAAGTAGGAATTATCTCACCGGCCATGATCGGCATAGTGCCTTCGATTGAAATGGTGATTTGGGTAGCCGTGGGTGGCCGCGGCACTTTGTTTGGCGCAATCCTGGGCGCCTTAATTGTCAACGGATGTAAAAGTTATCTAAGCGAGTCTTTTCCAGATGCCTGGTTATATTTCTTAGGAATATTATATGTTGCAGTCATTTTATTGGTTCCTGAAGGAATTATAGGACTGACAAAAAAGTTTTTTATAAAAAGAACGGCATCTATTTCTACCGATAGCTTTTTCTTACATATGCGCAATTTTTTGGGTCCTTTTAAAGTTTTCAAAAGGTAAGGTGGTTGATCTCATGGCGGGAACAATAATTTACGTGGAAAATCTTACGGTGAATTTTAACGGGTTTAAAGCCCTGGACAGGTTTAATTTTTATGTGGATTACGGAGAGCTCCGCTTTTTAATTGGCCCTAACGGAGCCGGTAAAACAACATTACTTGATGTGCTTTGCGGGAAAACAAAGCCAACCAGCGGCAGAGTGGTTTTTAAGGATGATTTAGATGTCCTTAATAAACAGGAACACGAACTAGTTTTTTTAGGTATTGGCAGGAAATTTCAAACACCGTCAGTATTTACAGAACTCACGGTATTTGAAAATTTGGAACTTGCTTTTAAGCAAAAAAAGGGGGTTATTGCTTCTTTATTTAAACAAACAATGCCAAAAGAAAAGGAGAAAATAGAATCAACTCTGGAGAATGTAAAATTAATTGAAAAAATGGACCAGAAAGCTGGTTTATTATCTCACGGGGAAAAACAGAGACTAGAAATGGGGATGATGCTAGTCCAGGAGCCTGAATTATTGTTGCTTGATGAGCCAATAGCAGGTTTAACGGTTAGTGAAAGGCAAGAAATGGGTGAATTCTTACAGTCTATAGCTAAAAATTGCTCTGTTTTAGTAGTAGAGCACGATATGGGTTTTGTCAGGAAGTTTGCCCAGCGTATAACAGTCATGCATGAAGGAAAAGTGTTAAGCGAAGGAGATATTACTAAAATACAAAATGACCCAAATGTTATTGAAGTCTATTTAGGGCGGGGTGGGAACGGTTCATGTTAAGTGTAAAAAATGTAAGCGTTTCTTACAGAGAAAGTTTTGTTTTAAATAAGGTTAGCTTACAAATTCCAGATGGAGCTATTGTTTCTATTGTTGGTCGTAATGGAACAGGAAAAACCACCCTCTTAAAAAGTATTATGGGTCTATTATATCCAAGGGAAGGAAAAATAACATTAAACGGCAAAGAGATAACAGCTTTATCGCCAGAACATAAGGCCAAATGCGGTATTGGCTACGTCCCGCAGGGAAGGGAAATCTTTCCATACTTAACGGTTTACGAAAACCTATTAGTGGGGCTTGAAGAAAGAAATAGCCATATTTTAGAAGATATTTTAGACTTGTTTCCAATGTTAAAAAAACTGTTGCCCCGTTTGGGAGGAAACTTAAGCGGAGGAGAACAACAACAGTTAGCAATTGCCAGAGCTTTGATTAGAAAACCGCAAATGTTACTTTTAGATGAACCTACAGAAGGAATACAACCTTCGGTAGTAATGGAAATTGAAAAGGTAATAAAATTAATTAATAAAGAAAAAAACGTTACTGTTTTACTGATAGAACAATACCTGGATTTTGCTTTAAAAATGGCTGATTATATTTACGTTATAGAAAAAGGGAAAATTGTTTTTGAAGGATTAACTAGGGAAGTCCAACTAGAGAAACTAAAGGAATATCTGGTGGTTTAAATGTTTACGTCTTGATCGTTATATTTTTCCAAAAGGAGGGATTATTGTGCATTTATCCCCGCGGGAAAGTGAAAAATTATTAATTTTTACCGCCGGTGAACTGGCCCGGAAAAGAAAAGCCCGCGGCTTAAAACTAAATTATCCTGAATCGGTAGCTTTAATCAGCGCTGAGCTTCTGGAAGGGGCAAGAGACGGAAAAACCGTGGCCGAGTTAATGCAACTTGGCGCCCAAATCCTGGCCAAAGAAGACGTTATGCCCGGGGTAGCAGAAATGGTTGAGGAAGTCCAGGTAGAAGCAACATTTCCGGACGGCTCTAAGTTAGTTACGGTGCACAATCCGATAAGGTAGGGGGAAAGTCTGAAAGAAATGCTTTCATTAATGTTTTGTGCCTAGAAAGGAATGGTTATAATTATGAAACCTGGTGAATATATTTTAGCCAAGGAACCTATTTTTTGCAATAACAATCGCTTTAAAATTATTATTATGGTCGCCAATACTGGTGACCGCCCGGTGCAGGTTGGCTCCCATTATCATTTCTTTGAGGTCAACCGGGCTTTAAAATTTGACCGGAATAAAGCTTTTGGCATGCGGCTGAACATTCCCGCCGGGACAGCTATGCGTTTCGAACCAGGAGAAGAGAAAGAAATTACCCTGGTAGCTATTGCAGGGTTGAAAAACATCCACGGTTTAAATGATTTGACTGGTGGTTCAGTTGAGCCAGAAGGAAAGCAAAAAATTAAATCTTTAAAAAAAGCGAAGGATATGGGGTTTGAAGAAATTAAGGAAAGTGATACTGGCGAAAAAGGAGTAGGATAGTATGTAAGAAATGTAATAAACATCTAAGGAGGTTTTAAAAAGGTGACTCTGGAACTATCAAGAAAAGAGTATGCCGATATGTTTGGCCCCACCGTGGGTGATAAAGTTCGCCTGGCTGATACAGAATTATTTATCGAAGTAGAAAAAGATTTTACCGTATACGGGGATGAGTGTAAGTTTGGCGGAGGAAAGGTAATCCGCGACGGGATGGGGCAATCATCCCGCATTACAAGCGATGCCGGTGCGTTGGATATAGTAATCACCAACGCCTTACTTTTTGATTATTGGGGAATTGTTAAGGCAGACATTGGAATTAAGGATGGTTTAATTGCGGGCGTTGGTAAAGCCGGTAATCCGGATATTATGCAGGGAGTGGACCTGTACCTGGTCATTGGAGCCAGCACAGAGGTAATTGCCGGGGAAGGTTTAATTGTTACTCCAGGTGGCATTGATACGCATATTCATTTTATTTGTCCGCAACAGGTGGAAGCCGCTCTCTGTACAGGAATCACAACCATGATCGGGGGAGGAACTGGTCCGGCCACAGGAACTAACGCTACCACTTGCACACCTGGACCCTGGAATCTATCAAGAATGCTGGAAGCAGCTGATGCCTACCCAGTAAATATTGGATTTTTAGGGAAGGGAAATGCATCATTTACCCAACCGTTGGCTGAACAAATAAAAGCCGGCGCTATGGGGTTAAAACTTCATGAAGATTGGGGAACAACCCCCGCAGCCATTGACTGTTGTCTAAAAGTGGCTGATGAATATGACATCCAGGTAGCTATTCATACGGACACTTTGAATGAAGCTGGATTCGCAGAGGACACAATTGCGGCCATTAACGGACGAACAATTCACACCTACCATACAGAAGGAGCCGGGGGAGGGCACGCCCCAGACATTATTAAAATTGCCTCTCAGCCTAATGTGCTTCCTTCGTCAACCACCCCCACCATGCCTTTTACCATTAATACAATGGAAGAACATTTGGATATGCTTATGGTTTGCCATCACCTAGACAGTAGAGTGCCGGAAGATGTAGCTTTTGCTGATTCCCGTATTCGGGCAGAAACCATTGCAGCCGAAGATGTCCTCCATGATCTGGGCATCTTCAGCATGATGAGTTCTGATTCCCAGGCCATGGGCCGCGTAGGGGAGGTAATTATCCGTACCTGGCAAACAGCAGATAAAATGAAGAAACAGCGTGGGAGTTTGCCGCAAGAATTGAACGGTAACGATAATTTTAGAGGAAAGCGTTATTTAGCTAAATATACAATTAATCCAGCTTTAACTCACGGGATTGCCAAATATGTAGGTTCAATAGAAAGAGGTAAATTAGCCGACATGGTATTGTGGAAGCCAAAATTTTTTGGGGTCAAATCAGAATTGGTAATTAAAGGAGGAATGATTGCCTTAGCGCAAATGGGGGATGCGAATGCTTCCATTCCAACGTCCCAACCTATTTTAAGCAAAGTAATGTTTGGTGGGTACGGCCGGGCGAAATATAGCACCTCTCTGACTTTTGTTTCCAAATATGCTTTTGTAAATGGGATTGCTGATAAGCTTGCGCTTCAGAAGAGAGTTGCACCGGTGGAAAATTGTCGTTTCCTAACAAAAAAGCAGATGATTCATAATAACGCCACCCCTGTTATTGAGGTAGATCCTGAAACCTATGAAGTAAGGGTAGACGGGGAACTTGTTACCTGTGAACCAGCAAAGGAACTCCCTTTGGCCCAGCGTTATTTTCTTTTTTAATTTTAATTAAGACATGTCATTTAGGTGGTGAGGATTTATGATTATCAATCAAATAATAGGGAACATAAATGATTTTCCTCTTTCTAATCGGATCGTAGAAAAGATTTATTTAACCTGGGAAGAAATTGAAAAAAGAATGATTCGTAAAACGACTGATCAGGGAACAGAAGTCGGGCTAGTATTATCTGAACCAGGTAATTTACGTAATGGCGACGTCGTTTATGCGGATGCGAAAAGAGTTATTATTATAGAAGTAAAAGCTCTTGACGCAATTGTGATTAAACCAAAAAGCTTTTCGGAAGTAGGACGTCTTTGTTATGTTTTAGGGAATCGTCATTTACCCATCTTTATTGAAGATGATGAAGTAATTATTCCTTATGACAATATTACCTGGATTTTCCTGCAACAAATCGGATTTAAAATGGAAAGGAAGGAGCGAAAAGCGTCTCGTGTCTGTCAATCATCAAGACATCATTAATGCTTCTATCCTTCTTTGCACCCTGCAAATAACTGATTCTATGTTCCCTATTGGTAGCTTTACCCAATCTTATGGTTTAGAAACCTACATTCAGGAAGGAATAATAAATTCTGCTGCCTCATTGAAAGACTTTCTGACAACATATTTGCGTCATGCATTGGGCCATAAAGATTGTTTAGTTGCCTCCTTAACATATAAATATTCTCTTGATAATAACTTTGATTTAATTATTGAACTGGATCAACTTGTAAACGCTTTAAAAACAAGCCGGGAAACAAGGGAAGCCAGTTTAAAAGTGGGAAAAATGATGTTAAAGAGCGTAACGCAGCTTTTTAATTATCCCTTAATTAAAGAATATGCCGGTGCCGTTAAAAATAATGTCGCCTTCGGACATCATGCAGTAGTTTTTGGTTTAATTACCCAGAGTATTGGACTACCTCTTTTCCAGGCCAGTACAGTTTTTCTTTATAATGCTGTTACCGGCATGATCCAGGCGGGAATGAAACTAATTCCTTTAGGGCAAAGAGAAGGACAGGATATTCTCCTTTCCCTTCACCCGGTAATTATAGAAACAGCCCAGAAAGTGCTTACTTTAGAAAAAAGCGATTTGGGAACCCTTACTCCGGCGCTGGAAATAAGGTGCATGATTCACGAAAGGCTTTACACACGTTTATTTATGTCTTAGAACTGATCAGGAGGTGGTGGATGAATTGAAACCAATTAAAATAGGGGTAGGTGGTCCTGTAGGTTCGGGAAAAACACTTTTAATTGAAAAGATCACTCGTTGTCTGGTAAACGAATACAAAATAGCGGTAGTAACGAATGATATCTATACTAAGGAAGATGCTGAGTTTTTAATTAAAAATGGCGTTCTTTCAGGAGATAGAGTAATAGGGGTTGAAACCGGGGGTTGCCCGCATACGGCCATTCGGGAAGATGCCTCTATGAACCTGGAAGCTATTGATTTTTTGCTTCATAAATTTCCTGATCTTGATCTGATTTTTGTAGAAAGCGGGGGAGATAACCTGGCAGCTTCTTTTAGTCCGGAGTTGGTTGATTTTAGTATTTATGTAATTGATGTTGCGGCAGGAGATAAAATCCCCAGAAAAGGTGGACCAGGAATTACAAAATCAGATTTGTTGGTAATTAATAAAGTTGATCTTGCGCCGTTTGTGAAGGCTAACTTAAAAACAATGGAAAACGATGCACGTAAAATGAGAGGCGAGCGAACCTTTGTTTTTACTGATTTACTGCAGGAAAACGGGCTAGCGGAGGTTATTATCTGGATTAAAAAGAATGCGCTTTTTGAGGATTTATAATGAGCAAGGAATTATTTGATCATTCTTGGAGAAAGCCTGGCTTAGGAAAAGAAGGATATCTTTACTTAAGGTTAGCAAACAAGGAAGGCTATACTTATATTGCCGATAATTTTAGCCAGATACCGTTAAAAATAGCCAAACCTTTTTACCACTACAACGATATTTAGACTAAGCACTTACCAATCAATTTACTTTTCTTGTGGGAAAGATAGGCTTTGTAATTTTTCCTTTGTATCCAACCGACCAACATGATCAAATCATCTGTTGAGAATGTCCTCAAGGGTAATACTGCCGTAAGTAGAATCCTAAGCTGCGACAGAGTAATAATGGGTGCTTTTTTCCCCCAACCTTATCTTGATATGCCAGAGAAAGAAATGACTGAGCATGGAAATCAGGATGTGACGATTCCAGCTCGGGTACTTCCTTACCTCGTAATGATCCATCCCGAGTTCCGATTTGGTTTCTTCA
>JJNX02000064.1 GCA_000681355.2 Peptococcaceae bacterium SCADC1_2_3 | reverse complement strand
AAACATTCTGGGAGCCACGAAAAAAACCTGAATCCGCAACAACTTTTTGTAACGCTAAAAAGCCGCCGAGCCCTTACTACAAGAGTCCTTGGCGGCTTTTATTACTGCGGTTGCTGCAAAAGTCAGGATAATACTCCAACCAGGTTAGCGTGTCAAGACGGATAGCAATGGAGATAAAGTCAAAGCACTAAGTGATGCGACCCAATTACCCTAAAACAAGTGCAGGCCATACACAAAGCTTATCTAAATATTTTACAGGAGCAGCGCAGGATTCCAGAAAATCGTTTATATAAAATTTGATAGAATCCAGGAAACAATGAATCCGTTTGGGTACAGCTACCCCGACAAGCACTTAAAATTTTTATCCACCAAAGAACTTCCCTTTAACTCTAAAGATAAAACAATCAAAATTGAGCTTATTGGTAGAGACATCGCTGTAAAGACAAGAGAAACAGCGATATATTTTGCAAAAAAGGATGCCAGGGTAACCGCCTGGTTATCTAAACACCCGCACGCCCACCCATATCCAGCAGTGAAATTTAAATCACCTTACTGGATAGTTGAATATTCCGATAAAACCACCTGTGCCCAATACAATCAGGAAGACATTAACTGCGTCATAATTGCCAGAATAGATGCCCGAAATGGGATGTTGAGTTTTACTGCATAGACGAGTGGCAGTCATACGCCTCTATTTTCCCCTGCGACAAGCCGATTATGAACAAGAGTGCTACTCATGGGATAGAGCGTAACAACTGTCGCAATCGGCACTGGTTCGGAAGATTCAAGCGTAGATCAATCGTTGTATCAAAGTGCATGGAAATGGTAGATTTGACTATGGCACTATTTGTCAGATTTAGAGTAAATGGAGATGTATCAGAAATCTTTCAACTCAATAGCATTACTTAGACAACACTCACAAAAATTGAAATGCTTAATAAAGCTGATATTACAACAATAAAAATAACACGTACGAAAAGAACTTACTTATACAATAGGCTCATGTTATAATGAATCAGATAAGCCTTTATTATTGGTATGATACCTACATGGAGTTAAAACCTGGGAACTGTTCATCTGATACTGGAAAATTGCTAGCTCAGTTACAATGTGTAGGAGCAGCATGTTACGCATTTGATATAACCGCTGCAAAAACTATTGACCTTATAAGTGCATGGAATATTTCCATGCCAGGTTGTAAAGATTGGAACAGGTAAAAAAGTATGGAACCTAAAACAACACAATGTTTTCTCTTGTTTACTTATCTTATTATACCTGTACTTGTAGTTGCTGCTTTTATTATACCAATATTTACTTCTGCTCCCGAAAAATCGCCTGGGCTTTCAAAGGATGAAGAATTAGTAGCAGAGTTTGCCTTAAACCAAACTCGCCAATTTATAGGAGGTACATTGCGACCACTCACGGTCACAGGGATAAAGGTTATAGATATATATAAAAAGCCAGGCAAAACAAAAATATACCTTCCAAATCCTAATGAACCTGAAGGTATTAGTGAATATACTTTTCCAAACGATTATATTGTGAGGATAAAGGTATACACTTATTTTGGCTTTTCGAACACTTTAAAATTAAAACTAGGAAAAAATGGCGTTGAGGAGATAGGTGAATAGCAATAGGCGATTAAAAAACCGTTAGTTTTGGCCTATCTTAGTGTAAAATTATTATAGGGTTTTTTGTAGCGGGTTGACCCCCTAAAATTGGACAATTAGTCTTTGTTGCTAACTATTTCGTAAAGTATCATTAAATTGTTTAAGCGGAATGATTATCCAGGATGATACGGATGGTGGATCCGGTAGGATAATAAACACCCAACTCGCTTCAAGTAAAGATATGAACTCAATGCTTCGATGTTTGTCATGAACCTGGGCAATCACATGACCATCATGCAAATCCAGAGCCGCCAGAATCGACAATGTTCCCAAGCGCTTGTATTCATAATCCCTCATTTTATTATGGGGTAAAATCTTTTTTATGTTCCTTTCAACGCTTGTGCGGTCTAGCTTCCCAAACATCGCAAAAAGCTCAATAATTTACAGAAAAATTTATTTTTTTAAAGTTTTATTACTTAATTTGATACAAATATATCTTTAAATGTTATAATTTTTATACTCTTGTTTTGTGGTGAAAAAATAATTCCTTGTTTTTATCAGGAGAATTAAGTAAAATATTTTTTGAAAGTCGGATTGTATAGGATGGAGGAGCTTTAATGGCGGAAAAAGGAACATGGACGGTAAAAAAGGGCCTGGCTGAAATGCTTAAAGGCGGCGTAATAATGGATGTAACCACCCCGGAGCAGGCTAAAATTGCCGAAGAAGCCGGAGCAGTAGCGGTAATGGCTTTAGAGAGGGTGCCGGCTGATATTCGCTCTGCCGGTGGAGTAGCGCGCATGGCCGACCCGGCGGTAATCTTGCAAATCATGGAAACCGTAACTATACCCGTAATGGCTAAAGTGCGCATCGGGCATTTTGTAGAGGCCCAGATTTTAGAACATCTAGGAGTTGATTACATAGATGAAAGCGAAGTGCTCACCCCGGCCGATGAACAGCACCATATAAATAAACACCAGTTTAAAGTGCCCTTTGTTTGCGGAGCCCGCAACCTGGGCGAAGCTTTACGCCGGATAGGAGAAGGAGCAGCCATGATTCGGACCAAGGGAGAACCGGGTACGGGTAATGTAGTAGAGGCCGTGCGCCATATGCGTTTAATGATGGCCGAAATCCGCCGGTTGCAAAACTTACCCCCGGAAGAATTAATGGCGGCAGCCAAGGAACTTGGTGCTCCTTATGAATTAATGGTTCAGGTGGCCGGAGAAAAGTGCTTGCCGGTAGTAAATTTTGCCGCCGGAGGCATTGCTACCCCGGCGGATGCGGCCATGATGATGCAGTTAGGTAGCGATGGGGTTTTTGTTGGCTCAGGTATTTTTAAATCAAAAAATCCGGCCGCGCGGGCCAGGGCAATTGTGGCCGCGACTACTTATTATCACGACCCCCAAATTTTAGCTGAAGTTTCAAAGGATTTAGGCGAAGCGATGCCCGGATTGGAAATAGCCACTATTGTCCCCGCCGAAAGGATGCAGGAGCGGGGATGGTAAATAGGTCGTCGGTCGTCATAAAAACTACTTGAAGGGAGACAAAATTTTAATGCTCATTGGTGTGTTGGCCTTACAGGGGGCCTTTCGCGAACACCAACAAACGCTAGCTGCTTTGGGGGTAAGCTCCCGTCGGGTAAAAAAACCGGAAGATCTTGATGGACTGGACGGTTTGATTATACCTGGCGGAGAAAGTACCACCATGAGCAAGTTGCTTGGTGATTATCATCTTTTAACCCCTCTTAAAGATAAAACAGCCGCCGGGTTGCCTGTTTTTGGTACTTGCGCCGGTTTAATCATTATGGCCAAAGATATTTATGGTTCAAATCAAACCCGTTTAGGTTTGCTGGATATTTTAGTGGCCAGAAATGCTTTTGGCCGCCAGGTAGAAAGCTTTGAAGATAAATTGATCATTCCGGCCGTAGGCGAAAAACCTTTTCCGGCTGTTTTTATTCGGGCTCCGTATGTGATGGAAGCCAAACCGGAAGTAAAAATATTAGCCACTTATAAAGAAAAAATTGTTTTTGTCCAGCAGGGTAAATGCTTGGCCGCTGCTTTTCACCCGGAGTTAACTTCTGATTACCGTTTGCACCAGTATTTTATTAATCAACTGTAACTATTCAGGTAGGCACAGAGGGGCAAAGGCACAGAGTTCCAAAGGGAAATGAAAACATATAGAGATCTGCAAGTCTGGCAAAAATCAATGACTTTAGTTACTGAAAGATATAAGATTTCTAAAGGGTTTCCCAAGGATGAAGCTTACGGATTAACTTCTCAAATGAGACGTTGTGCGATTTCAATTCCCAGCAACATGGCGGAAGGTTATGGTCGAAACTCTGCTCAGGTAGGCACAGAGGAGCAAAGGTACAGAGGTCCAAAGGGAAATGAAAACACTTTGTGCCTTTGCCCCTATGAACCTAAGTAGTTACAATCAACTTATTAAAAATTAATAAAAATATTGAGAGGAGAAAGATAAAATAATTAAATGCAAGACAAAAAGTATTTAATGATTCCCGGACCCACCCCTGTTCCACCAGCAGTGGTAGCCGCCATGTCCAGGCCCATGATTGGTCACCGGAGCGGGGATTTTGCCGTTTTATACCAACGGTTAGAAGAAAAAATTAAAAAAGTGTTTCAAACGGAAAACGAGGTTTTTATTTTAACCCATTCCGGCACTGGGGGAATGGAGGCAGCTATTGCCAACGTAATTAATCCCGGGGATGAGGTATTGGCCTTGATTACCGGAAATTTTGGCGAGCGCTTTGCCAATATTGCCAAAGCCTACGGGGCAAAGGTAGAAGAAGTAAATTTCGGGTGGGGGAAAGACGTTGACTTAAACATAGTGGCCGGTAAGCTGGCCCAAAAAGAATATAAAGCCGTTCTGGCAACCCAAAACGAAACTTCTACCGGCGTTTTAAACGATATAGCGGGTATTGGGGCCTTAATCGCCAAAACCCCGGCTTTACTGTTGGTAGACGGAGTTAGTGGAGTAGGAGGAATTGAAGTCAAGACTGATGCCTGGCACATAGATATGCTTATTACTTCTTCCCAAAAGGCTTTTATGCTGCCGCCGGGTCTGGCCATGGTCAGTGTCAGTCCTAAAGCCTGGGAAGTGGTCAATCAAAATAAAGCCCCTCGTTTTTATTTTAGTCTTCCCGAAGCAAAAAAATCCCTAGCCAAATGGAATTCCGCTTTTACCCCTAATGTTTCTCTTTTTATGGGTTTAGAAGCAGCTTTAGATATGATGTTGGCGGAAGGTTTGCCCGAAGTATATGCCCGGCACAAAAGGTTAGCCAAGGCTACCAGAGCAGCCGTTAGAGCATTAGGCTTAGATTTATTAACGGACGATCACTGCGCTTCCCCAACGGTAACGGCTATTTTGAGCTCAGGAGGATTTGAGGTTGAAGAATTGAGAAAGGTACTTCGCCAGGAATTTGGTGTAACCTTTGCCGGCGGTCAAGGTACATTAAAAGGTAAAATATTTCGCATTGCCCACATGGGTTTTGCCGATAAAATGGACATCATTATCGCTATTGGGGCTCTGGAAATGGCTTTAGCCCGCCTGCGCTACCCGCTAACACCCGGAGCAGGAATAGGAGCGGCACAGGAGATATTTTTAAAGGGGGAAATTTAGGTGTATAAGGTTTTAGTAATGGATAATGTTTCCGAAGAAGGCTTGAAGCCGCTGCGCAATGCTCTAGATATTGAACTGGTAACCGGAAACAAGATGAGTGAAGATGAACTGGCCGCCGGCATTGCCTCTTTTGACGCTTTAATTGTGCGCAGTGCTACCAAAGCTACGGCTAAAGTCATTGAAGCCGCTAACAATTTAAAGGTTATTGGACGAGCCGGGGTAGGGGTAGATAATATTGACCTGGAAGCAGCCACCCGCCGGGGTATTCTGGTAATCAACGCGCCGGAGGGCAACACCATTGCGGCTACGGAACACACCATGGCTATGATGTTGGCTTTAGCCCGTAATGTTCCCCAGGCTGCCGCAAAAATAAGGGATGGCGTTTGGGATAAAAAATCATTCTTAGGCATAGAGTTACGAGGTAAAGTCCTTGGTGTTTTAGGTTTAGGCAGAATAGGTTCTGCCGTGGCCAAACGGGCTCAGGCTTTAGAAATGGAAGTTATTGCTTACGACCCTTACCAGACTAAAGATGCGGCAGCCAGAGCAGCCGTTAAACTTCTCTCCTTGGAAGAAGTTATTGCCCAGGCTGATTTTATTACCCTTCATTTGCCCAGAACAAAAGAAACCATTCATCTCCTTGATGAAAAGGCCTTTTCAGTCATGAAGGACGGGGTAAGAATCGTTAACTGCGCCCGGGGGGGAATAATTGACGAAGAAGCTTTATATCAGGCTATGGTTAAAGGTAAGGTAGCCGGAGCAGCCCTGGATGTTTTTGAAAAGGAGCCGGACGCAGATAATCCCTTAATAACCTTGCCTAATTTTATCGCTACTCCTCACTTAGGTGCTTCTACAAAAGAAGCCCAGCTTAACGTGGCGCTATCAGTGGCCGCTGAAATTGTCGCGGCATTAAAAGGAGATTTAGTAAAAAATACCGTAAACATTCCCTCGCTAACGCCCCAAACCTTAGCGGCAATTAAACCTTACTTGGGTTTGGCCGAAAAATTAGGCAGTTTTTTGGCCCAGTTAATAAGTAGGGCAGGCTTCCAGCCTGCTGGTGGCAGCAGGCTCAATAAAGTCGAAGTAATTTATAGTGGTGAACTGACAGGTTTAGAAATTGCTCCCATTACTACCGCGGTGGTTAAGGGTTTGCTAACCCATGTGCTTCAGGAAGCGGTGAATTATGTTAATGCGCCGGTACTGGCCAAACAAAGAGGGATTCAAATTACCCAAACTACGGGCGAAGAAACAGATGGCTACGCCAACTTAATTACGGTTAAAACCCTTTCCGATGAGACCACAAACAGCGTAGCCGGTACATTTTTCGGACCTAATGACCCGCGGATTGTAAGCATTGATGGCTACCGGATTGATGTGGTGCCACGTGGCTATATGCTTTATGTTCCCCATATAGACAAGCCCCGAATTGTTGGTCCGGTAAGCGTTTTAATTGGTGACCATCAGATTAATATCGGTGGAATGCAGGTAGGACGAAAAACGGTTGGCGGACGAGCTATAATGATTATCGCCGTAGATACACCGGTGGGTGATGAAACTTTACGGGAAATTGCCCAAATTGACGGGGTACTTGGAGTGAAAATGATTAGCCTTTAAATTCAGACGTCTGATACATGAATAGAGGTTGGAAGTTGACCGGAGAAGAAGAAAAGGAAACAACAATTATTTTAGTGCGTCACGGCGTAACAGAATGGAACAGGTTGGCACGCTACCAGGGAAGGCTGGATATTCCCTTAAACGAAGAGGGAAGAAAACAGTCTTTTGTTTTAGCCCAAACCTTAAAAGATATTCCTATTGCGGCTATATTTACCAGTCCCTTGCGCCGGGCGTACGAGTGTGCAGGGATAATCGCGACCGTTAAAGGGGCAGGGCTTCAAATTAGGCCTGGTCTAACCGAAATTTGCCATGGAGTATGGGAAGGGTTAACTTTAAGTGAGGTAGAAAGTAAATATGCTGATTTAGTCCAAAAGTGGCGCCTAAATCCTTATGATACACCGATGCCTCAGGGGGAATCTATTCGTGAGGTGGAAATACGGGCCTGGGAGACTTTTGAAGAAATAGCTTCTGGTTGGCCGGGGAAAATTTCCTTAATAATTACCCATGATGTACCTTTACGAACCATCTTAAGAAAAATTTTAAATTTAGAATCTAAATATTTTTGGCGCCTGAGATTAGATAACGTCGGAATTAATGTCGTTAGTAGGGTAGGCTTCCAGCCTGCTAGTAGGGTAGGCTTCCAGCCTGCTAGTAGGGTAGGCTTCCAGCCTGCCCGAAGCAAGGAAGATTCCTGGCAGATAGTATTGCTAAATGATACCTGCCATTTAGGCGGCTGGTTAAGTTCCAGAGCTCAGTTGGCCCTTTAAAGACTTAGGGTCAGGTGTAAAAACACCTGACCCTAAGTCTTTAGTTTAGGCAATCAATTTTAGAATTGACCGCGTCCCTTTCCATTTCTGATACCGCCGCAACAGTAAGGGTGATTGCTGGACCAGTCTGGGTTTTCCTGAAGAAACTTTTGTCTGGCCGTAATACGTTCTTTAATTTGCTTGCCTTGCTCAGGGGTAAGACGGCCATAAGCAACGTTTTTATCTATTATTTGTTTCCGCAACTCCATCATTTGCTGGTGAAGATTTGCTATCTCCTTGCTTTGTTCTGTTGTCAGCGCCGGCCTTGTTGTGTCCTGGTTTTGCGCCGGCGTTCCTGTAGCAGCCAAAGCTGGTATGGCTAAAGCCAGCACCAATATGATAATTATGGCGATAATATAATTTTTTCTCATAATAATTCACCTCCTTCCGGGCTTTTAAATTATTCCGGGTATAATTTTTCCCGGCTGGTTAAATTATGGCCTAAAAACCTTAAAATAACCTTAAAATTTAGTAAGAAATAGTTAAGAATTTTAATTTTGGAAAGCAGGAAGCCACAAAGTGAAGGTAGAACCCTGGCCTGGCTGGCTTGTAACTTCAAGGTGCCCGCCATGCTCTTCGGCAATCCAACGGGCTATAGCCAGACCAAGGCCGGTGCCTCCAGTATGCCTGGTAGTGCCACGAAAGAATCGTTCGAAGATACGGGACAATTCTTCAGAAGGAATACCCGGCCCGGTGTCAGAAATACTAACGCCAAACCATCCTTCTTTTTGGGTGGCTGCCAGGGTGATTTTTCCTGTTGGTGAAGAATACTTAAAGGCATTATCAAGAAGGATAAGGAAAAGTTGCTTGAGGTAGTCCGCATTACCCACGATTCTTGCCCCGGAAAGAATTTCAAAATTTTGAATGAAAAAAGCCCCTGAACCAAGAAGAGGAGCTTGTCGGGCTATATCCTGTACCAGCATACCAAGATTGAGGGGTTCTTTTTCAATATGCTGCCCCGCATCAGCGCGGGCCAAAATAAGAAGATTGTTAAGAAGACGTGACATCCGTTCTGCTTCACCCACGGCATCCGCCATAATTTCGGTCTGCATCTGGTTATTTTTTTCTATTTGCTGCAAAAACTCAAGGTTGCCGCGGATAATAGTCAGTGGAGTACGCAGTTCATGTGAAACGTCGGCCACAAAGCGCCGTTGGGCGGCGTAAGCTTCTGACAAAGACTGCTGGGCAGCGGCAAGGCGGGCAAGCATCTTGTTAAAAGCACTGGTCAGCTTACCAATTTCATCTGGCGGTCCTTGATATTCCACCCGTCTGTTTAAATCCTGGGTCTCGCTGATAGCAGACGCTGCCCGCGTGAGATGGTTAATTGGTGATAGTGCTGTCAGGGCTAGATAATAACCCAGGCCTATAGCCAACCCAACCATTATCAAGCTAACAATAAATAAAGTTTGCGCCAGCCGTTTCAGCATATTGTTAATAGGCTCGAGGGAGTAGCCAACTTGAAGCAAACCTATTAACCGGTTCTTTACGTTTATAGGTAAATTATACACGCGAAGCTCTTCGTTCTTCGGGCCAACCGTTTGAAAAAAGGACCCCTTCTGCCGGACTTGCTCTATGGTTTCAGGCGATACAGGCAAACTGTCCGTTCCCAGGTTTACCGATTTAGCCATAACCTCTCCGGTATCGCTTACAATTTGGAAATAGGTTCCGGGGCTGGCAAATGCGCTCATACGGGGAAGCATTAAGCCGCCGCGCCACCCAAGCATTTGCGGCGTCCGGATTTTTAAAGCTATTTCTTCGGCGCGAGCCGCAAGGGTCCGGTCAGTTTGACGCAGTAGATTCTGTTGTACGGCGCTATATAGGAAAGCACTGAACAAAATTAAAGTAAAAATTAGTACCCCAGTATAAGACAAAATAAGTCGCCAGCGTATGGGTAACAACCTATCGTCACCTCATTTACCGTTCTTTTGTTTTATTACCGAAATATTTACTCGCGAAGGACGTAACCCACACCGCGTATGGTATGCAGCAGACGCTTCCCGCCTTTTTCTTCAAGTTTTGCCCGCAGATACCCGATGTATACTTCAAGCACATTTGATTCTCCGCTGTAATCATACCCCCAAATACGGTCCATAATTTCTTGCCGCGTGAGAACATGGCGCGGACTGGCCATAAAAAGCGCCAGTAGTTCATACTCTTTGCCGGTAAATTCGATAACTCGCCCGGCCCGAGAAACCTCCCTGGTGGCAGGATCCAAGCGTAAATCGGCAAATTCAAAGATACGATTATCCTTTGGCAGACGACGACGGAGCAAAGCACGTACCCGTGCTAAAAGTTCGTCCAAGGCAAAGGGTTTAACGAGGTAGTCATCAGCCCCGCTGTCTAACCCTCTGATTCTATCAGAAATTTCGTCCTTAGCGGTAAGCATGAGGATTAAGGTGTCGGTTTCCGCTCTTAAGCGGCGGCATACCTCAAACCCATCTACATCAGGCAGCATAATATCCAGGATAACCAGTTCAGGTTTTGTAGCGGTCGCTGTCTCCAACGCCTCAACACCATTACGCGCCTCATGTACCCGGTAACCGGCATAAGAAAGGCTCCGTCGCAAAAGCGAGGTTATTTTAGGGTCATCGTCAACTACCAAAATTAAGGGGGTCAATGTAAAATAACACCTCTCTTACACCGTTATTATACGTCGGTCACTATGGGGTTTCAAGTCAAATCAGGGGACGCAAGCAGGCAAGGGTAGCAAGTGATGACGGACAGCCTGCTTGAAGCGGGTAAAATGCAAATAATGCAAAACTACCCCTGTGGTAATCCCGGACTTCATAAGGCCGTATAATCATTATTCCGCCTGCGATTCTGAAATGGCCCGAAGCAAGAAGAACCTCCCCCTTGCTTCCCTTGAAAAAGGGTTTAAATTGGGTGTTTGTTAGGCAATTTTGACCCTTTCACTTGACCTTGTTATTATGGTGGCGGGTTTCTCTGGCTTGCTCTGCCAGTTGAATTCTGGTTATCGCCAGAGCCGCTAAACCGGCAAATGCTTCCAGCAGATGCAATTGCTCCGGTTGAGAGTAATTCTCCTGGTTGATGGCGCGAATGCCTAAAACACCGCAGGTTCTCTCCTCCGTGCGTAGGGGTAGATAAAGCCCGGCAGCGGTACCCAGGGTTCTGTTCCCCGGCAGGCCTTCATCCCCCGCTCAGGCAAGGCTCCCTTGACATTCTTAATTATAGTCCAATCCCCAATCAATGCAAGAGCAAAAGGATATAAAGGAGGGCGTAGAGAAGGGAAAGGTTAGAATCCTGCGGAAACAATCCTGGATGTACCGGATGAACGAGCCTATTAAAAACCGGTAGGATTTTTCGGTATGGATTTAAGCACACTGAGACGGCAATGGTCTGCATTAACCCCGGAATTAAAGAGGCAATGCTTCCCAAGCCGGTCATTTTTCAAGGCAACTAATGAAGATAATCTGGCTGCTTATTATTACAACGAAAAGACCGGCAAGTGGGATAAAATTGGTGGCAAAGTTGATAAGAAGACAAAACAAGTCAGTTGTCAGGTCAGTCATTTGAGCAAATATGCCCTGATGGAAGATATTGCCCCGCCAGCAGAAGTTAAAACCAGTTTTCCGGACCTGCCGGCTAACCACTGGGCCAGAGAAGCAATTGAGTTCATGGCCGGCAAAGGAATCATCAAAGGCTACGAGAATGGTACCTGCCGTCCGGACAATCCCGTGACGAGGGCCGAGTTTACCACCTTTTTAGTGCGTGCTCTAAACCTGCAGGATGTTAAAGGCGCAGCAACCAGCTTTACCGACGTTAAGCCGGGCGATTGGTGTTATCAGATGATTTCCTCCGCCTGCCATCATAACCTGATTAAAGGCTACAGTACTGAAAAATTTGCTCCTGATGATCAGGTTACCAGGGAGCAGGTGGCTGCCATGATTCTCCGGGCACTGGCCTTTAAAGGAGTCACCGTGGAGTCTTTGAATGAAAGCAAGATTGCAGAAATCCTGGGCCCTTTTAATGACCAGCAGAAAATCTATGCCTGGGCCAAAGCAGGTATGGCCGGCGCCATCCGGCAAAATATCATGAAAGGCTACCCCGATGGGAGTATAAAACCCCAAAATGCCGCTACTTGTGCGCAAAGCGCAGCCATGCTCAAAAAGATTTTATAAAACAGAAGTATAGCCCTAACGTAATGCTTTTAAGGCCTCTTTTATAAAAGAGGCCTTTTTCTTATTTGCTTTTGTTGATGACGCCAACGACAGGATTGATTTAATCAATCTGGTGTTTTTAGCCAGGAATTATACTAAATAAGGGTATAGATAGCAGGCTTTATAAAAATAAGAAAGTCTGCTATTTTTTCTTTGGAGATCAAATTAAACCTTGTTTTCTACTGAAGAGACTTGGCTCAAGCCATCGTGAATAATCGCATGTGCCTCTTCTACAGTGTTGGCGGCAAACAGTTCTTCCATAACGTGGTCCAGGATTTCCAGGTTGGTCATTTGCTTAACTTTTGGCAGTATTTCACTAAGGGCTATCCCAAATCTTCTTGCCATGAATTTGCAAATGTCGTCCTGTTTTGCCTTGGCCTCACCTCTGGCCTCACCTTCTGCCATAGCTTCAGCAAGTGCAGAAAGCCTCTCATGCAGTGCTTTCTCCTGTAACTCGTAAATCCTGCGTTCTTTTTCGCTTTGCCAGAACATTTCTTCAACGGTCAGTGCTTTTCTGATGGCCGGGTTTTCCATCGCAATCTCCTCCATTTCTTTTCCTTCCAAATTACTGAAATATACCAGCCAGGCTTCTAAAGCATCCTTTGGTCTGCGGCCAATGCCCTTAATTTTTTCAATCTCCAGGATGTGAATTTCCAAAAGGTCAGTTAAAGCCTCGCCTGTTTTATCGTCTTTAAGGTGAAAGCTCCGGTGGTAACGGTTGTCTTGAAACCAGTTAA
>JJNX02000063.1 GCA_000681355.2 Peptococcaceae bacterium SCADC1_2_3 | reverse complement strand
TCATAATCCAGGTAAAAACCGCAATGGAAGCCAAAATAACGGTCAGTTAAATGGATGATAATCCCAGTCAATTTTCTTAAGGGGAAAATGCAAGAAAAAAAACACCCCTTTTTGCAGTGGGGTCATATTATAGATATTTTTTTTATAAATTTATGTGACGGTTATCACATTTAACATAAAAAGAAGTAATAAAGAAGAAAGCTATTCCCCCCTTTTGGCCAACTTCTTCAGCGTTTCTAAGTCGTCGCGAATGACTAGATGGTGCAATTTAAAGCTCACCAGGCCCTCATTTTGCATTTCCAAGAGGACGCGAGTAGCCGTTTCGCGTGACGTTCCGGCCAGGGAGGCCAGTTCCTGGTGAGTAACGCGTAGCCCCACCCGTAACCCTTCCGGGGAAGGCTTGCCGTAATTTAAGCCAAGCTTTGCAACTGCATGTATCACCCGGCCACGGGCATCCTGGAAGGCAAAATTTTCAATCACGGCGTTCGCCTGGCGCAAGCGCCGGCTCAAGACGGTGATGATATTGAGCGTTATTTCCGGCCGCCTCTGAATTAGTTCCTGAAAATCCGATCTATTCAACGTCAGCAGGATTGTTGGCTCGCGGGTCTGAGCGGTAGCCGAACGGGTATCGTCATCTAAAAGAGCCATTTCACCAAAAAAATCGCCAGCGGTAAAAACATCGAGAATGACTTCACGACCGTCTTCAGCCAGGCGAAATATTTTTACCGAGCCAGACTTAACTACATAGAAATGGTCACCTTTCTCGACTTGAAAAAAGACAACTGCTTGGCGGGGGTAATAGGTCTGATTAAATAACCTGGCCACTTGGAACAAATCTTTCTTCTTAAGACCGGTAAAAATATCTACCTGCTGCAAAAAACCAGTGATTTCTTCCGTAATCTTTTCCCGTTCAAATATTTTAGGAATCATCTTCTATCCCTTCCTATTGCTTTGTTTTACTGCTAACCTCTAACAAGCGCTTTATCATTACTACCGCCTGGGCCCTCGTGGCTTGCCCAGCACGATAATTTTAAATATTTTTTTCTAAAAAACACCAAATTTTCCCTCTTTTTTTTCCTTTAATACTTTATATTCTCCATTTAAAACCAAAATCCTGCTAGTTTTAGGTCCAAAAATTTTTCCAACCTTAATTTAAATTTATTTAATGATTTTCAGGAAAGGCAAGTCAAAACCGCGCGCCATTGTTTACTCTGTCTTCGGAATATGATATGATCAGGCAGGGAAAACATGGAACAATTTTGTTTACTGGGCAAGAAAAAGATTTTACCCTGGATATTAAGGGCAGGCTTTATGGATGGCAACCTGATCAGGGAGAAAATATT
Source organism: Peptococcaceae bacterium SCADC1_2_3 (assembly GCA_000681355.2). GTDB lineage: Bacteria > Bacillota > Desulfotomaculia > Desulfotomaculales > Nap2-2B > SCADC1-2-3. The sequence continues at coordinate 11,462 of JJNX02000063.1, read as the reverse complement.
AAGCGGGAACTGGGCCATGTCTAAGCATGCGCGTATGCGGGCCGGCCAAAAAAAGGTTAAGGACACTGATGTGGTCATAGCGATCGCGAATGGTGAAATTATTGAGGATTACCCGGAGGATGTCCGGGGGCATAGTTGCCTGGTGCTGGGGTATATCGGGCCGGGTAGACCGGTGCACGCCGTTTGCGGGATTGATCCTTCGGGTACACTAATAATTATTACGGTATATTTTCCCGAACCTTCCAAATGGATTAATGAGCGTACCCGTAGAAAGGGGGATTAGTATGGTGACTAAATGTTTTCAATGCGGGAATCCCACGGTAAAGAAACTTGTTGTTGCCGAGAACTGGTGGGGTGATACATTTACCATGGTCGAGAACGTTCCGGCGTGGATTTGCGAGAATTGTGGAGAACAATACTTTGACGCTGAGGTTGTTAAGGAACTGGATAAAATGAAGGAAAAACCTCCCCAGGCAAAAAGAGTCATGCAAGTTCCTGTATACGTGTATGGGCAGCCAGCGTAACGTGAATTTGATTCCCACGGATACGTCAAAGTAACTTTTAAAAAAATTAATATAGCAAAGTATTAACCATTGAGGAAATGTTCTGGCAAAGCGAAAAGGAACGAAGGTTTTACGAACTGCGGAAAAAGGCAATTCTGGAGGAGCGCTCTGCAATTGTTGAGGCTAGATTTGTATAATTTCTGGCTAAAAGTATCAGTTCAATAAAATCCACCTGCCGTTGGCGTTGAAATCTGCTAGAAATTTTCTTGACCTGGAAGGTAGGGAAAAATGTTTGGCTTTAAGAGGTTGAATGCTATAGCCAAAACTTTTACCTGCTGTTACTAAATCTTTAAGGTCAATCTTTTCGTCCTGGAAAAGATCAATAACAGAATCATACGGCATTCCTTCTTTGGTTTGCCAGTAATAGCTCATAAAAAGTTCCAAATCTGTATCGTCAACCCTACCATTACTATCAAGATCGGAGGAGATGGTGAAAATAAGTTCGATTTCCTTATTTATGTCCTTTCCTGGTTCAATCTGGATATCAAACATTACTTTTAAAAAACCGGGGGCAAAAATAATTAGATTATATTCTCCAGGAGTTACTGCGAAAAATTCAAAAGCTCCGTTGTAATCTGTTTTTGTTTCTAATCTTAGTTCTTCGTTTTGCCGCAATTGGACACTTACATTTTTAAGAGGGGCACCGTCTTGTTTTCTGACTTTGCCTCGAATAGCAGCCGTCTCTTCTCTAGGTTCAACCGTTACCGTAAATTTCTTCAGCCAGGCTTTCTCCAAACCATCCGGCGTATCCCAGTAAGCAGTGATGATAGTGGTACCGGCGGTTTTGGCCTTCAACGTGCTGCCCTGGGTAAAATCAGCCACAGCAGTATCAGAGCTGTGCCACTTGAGCAGAGAGGCCAGATTAACCCTCATGGCGTTTAACTGGTAGGTTTCAGTGTTGCCCGCCAAAAGGGTGGTTTCCCCCACAAGCTCTACCCGGCTGCGCACGTAGCCCTTGACCACGGCCTGTTCGGCAGATAAATCCGGTTCGGCAGCGTTAAACAGGTCGTTTTTGGTTTGCATTAAAATATTTGTGTTTAAGCCAACCTCAACCAGCTTATTCTTAAAAACCTGGTACTCAGGTTTGTTTAGGGTTTCGTATATTGCCCCGTTGAGCCATTCCTGCAGTCTATCTTCAATAATGGCAAAGCCCTTGTCCAGCAAGTCTTCTAAATCCTGGTCGGTAAACTGGCCCGGCAGAGCGTCCTGTACGGCCAGAATAAAGCTCCAGATGTCTTCAACGGTAAAGCCTCCTTTAAAAACCCTGGTTATCATGGGTGTATAGGTGCTGCGGAAGATCTTCAACTGCTGCGCTACCTGGTTTACATTGGTATTTGGTGAATAGTAAATATCTAAGCCGTCTAAAATAAAGTAGCGTAACTTGGCACACGGGTCGGGTCCAAGGGCGTTTTTGGCCTGGTCAGTTAAGTTATTAAGTATTGGCGCCAGCAGTTGGGTCCAGTCCTGCTCCGGAACTGCATTTATCCTTGCTCTGGCATCTTCCATGGCCTTCCTGTCGTTGACATCCATGTTGCTGTACACCCTGACCAGTTCACTGGCCAGTTGATTTAACGCATCATCTCCAGGGCCGGGCGGTCCAATGACGTATTCAAACGCGGCCACGTCGCTTGTTTTGCCATCTTTTACCGCTATGGCCTTGATGGTGGTGGTGCTCTCAATGGTAATCTTATCTGTATAAAGATTACCATTAGTTATCACACCATCAACTACCACCAGGTCAGTACCATCTTTGGTGTAGTATATCTGCGTCCCCACCGTGGTGGTAGCAAGCCTTACCATAACACCAACCGCATAAGTACCAGGTTCAGGATTGGCCGTGATTGCCGGCGCGCTACCTCCACCTTGTTCCCAGACAATGGCATCTACCTGGGCACCCGCAAGAACAGGTATCAAAACAAGTGTCATGATGATGAATACAAACAGTTGCCATAACTTTAAGATTGATTTTACTTTTTAATCCCTCCCCATAGGAATACCTATTACCGCTAATCTGTCCAGTTTTACTAAGGATGTTGAAATCAATCTGCTATTTCTACAACTCCCTTTTTTATCTGGTGCGTTAGCCAATTGGGAACGCTGCCGGCCAACTCATGAAAGGTATATTCCAGGTCAGCTTTTCCGGCCGATAAAGCCTTAAATCTTATGGTGGAAAGTACAACTGTGTCGCGGCAGCCGGGATTGGGCGCTTTGCGTGTCATCACCAGGGACAGCTTGCCTGACTCGCTTTTTACCTTGGCAAAACCTTTTGTTCCCTTCCATTCATCACCAGTTTCCGCCGTGATTACTCCCAACTTTTCCGGGTCATACTTAAACTGAACGTCAACCCCGTAAAGGTCCTGGACGTTTTGGACCAACAGGCTTACCTCAAATTCTTCTCCCAAGGCAACACGTTTTAAGGCCGGCTGGAAAGTAAGTACCGGCGTCGCATACCCCGGCCCTCCTCCTCCGCCCGGTGAAGAATCGTCTTTGCCTGCCTGGCTTTCCGCCCTGGTTAAAGCATCTATTGTGGCCTTAACAACTTCAGACGGCAGATACGGCTCTAACCTCTTTTCCAAGTCAAGAATGGTTTTCGGGTCAAGCGATAAATTTTGCTCAAACTGCTGTTGTATTTCCTGAGCACGCTCTAATACCCAGTCCTTCACTGCCAGCCAGGCCTTCCATTCTTCTTTGGTCATCGGAGAAGGTGTGGATGGCGACAATCCGGCGCCGGTTATCTGGGTACTGGACCCGTCTTTCGTTATTACTGTTTGGCTGCCGCAGCTTACTTCTGTCTCTCCAAGAAGGACATTGACAATTTCTTTTACGTTCGGGATTACCTGGTTCATCCAAAAGGAACCCCGGATTCCGGCCACGCCCCAGGGCATGTTAACCTTTACCTTTGTCCGTTTTGCAGTTGCCGCCTTCCACCAGGGAAGCTCTTTTTCCGACTGAGCTTTTGTCGGTAAAGACGCGGCTAAATTAATTTGGCTTTTCTGGCTATATTTGAAAACCGCACTTTGGAGGGAAAGTGGGGGCTGGTGCCCGGAAAAAAGTACCGGCAAGTTTTTATTACTTTCCAAGGCCGCCTTTTCCGGTTTTTGTTCTTCCTTTTTAGCCCCGGTGTGCGGGCTGGCCAAGGCGCCAAATATTTTACCCTTCTTTAAATTGATTTCCAGGTATTCAAGCGAGCTTTTGGCCGTACCGTCCCGGCTTAAAAATGATGCCCCTTCCAGCTTGGCCACTTCCAGTTCGGTATCAGCCTCCATTTTAAGACCACTGCCGTCTTTAAAAATAATTTCTGCCGATCCATCCTTACCTACCTGAATAACCTCACCAACCCTTAACTTATATCCGGTGTTTACCACTTGCGGGGTCAATGAATCCGGCGAAAGAACCGTTACCTTGCCCTTTTTAACCACCAGCATTGGTTCTAAAGACGTTTTCCTTAATTCGGGGCTTAAGGTCATCATTAAAGCTAAACCCCGGGCCATTTCGCCCCGGGTGCAGGATTTATCCGGCGCAAAGATTTTTTCTCCCGCCAGATCAACTATACCCGTATCCAAAGCCGCGCTGACCTGATAGGCGGCCCAGTGGTTTACCTTAATGTCTTTTAAGTCTGGCAAATCCACCTGGGGCAGCGGCTTTTTGGTAAGGCGCAGTAAAAGGCAAATGTTTTCTGCCCTAGTGAGGGGCTTTTCTGGCTTGAAGGTCCCGTCAGGATAACCTTTTAAAAACCCGGCCGCAGCCGCAGCTTCAATAAAACTGCCGGCCCAGTAAGGTTTGGCCACGTCTTTAAAGGGCTGCTGAAGCGGGGGAGACTCCTTTAAACCTGCCGCCTGAACAAGCATTTTTGCCGCCTGGGACCGGGTAACATTTTCTGCCGGGCGAAACGTTCCGTCAGGAAAGCCCTTGATTATATTTTTTGACGCCAGATAAGCAGTGTAAGGCCAGAGCAAGGTTTCTTCCGGAACATCGGAAAATTTTAAAGAAGCTTCTTGGGCAGCCGCCGGGCAGACCGTAAAAAACCAAAGAAAACATAAAACTAAAAGATAAGAGACAGGATTTATTGTATTATAAATAAGGGACATTAATTTTCTCACGGTTTCATATCCTCGATTAATAAAAACTTTATTTTATACTAATGTTCTACATTTACTTTTATTTTCCTGCTAAAAAGGAAAATTTCTTTGTGTTTACCAAATTTACATTTCTTGCCCATTTTTACTCTGGAGTTAAATCAATTCTTTTTATTTGAACTGTTATAAATTAGCTACTTCGACCTTTTTATCCAAAATCTTACTGGTAAAGGAATAATTTTCTAGATAGCATCCACACAATATACTTTCTCTTTCCGTTATGTAGTGCTATAATATTCTTAAACCAGGAGGTGGTATATTGCCAGCAATCAAAGGGATCAACAGGATAAATGATTATGCTTTTAAGCGAATCCTGGGATCAGAAGAAGGTAAAGAAGCACTGCTGGGTTTCTTAAACGCCGTGCTTAAGTTTCCGCCAGGCAAAGAACTGATTAGCATTGAACTGATCGATAGAGAGCTTGACCCGGAGTATTTATTAGACCGTGGCGCCCGGTTGGATATCCTGGCCAGAGCGGCAGACGGAACATTAATCAACATAGAAGTTCAGGTAGTAAACAAGTACAATATCGACCAGCGGATTCTTTATTACTGGGGGCGCGTTTACTGCGGCCAGTTAACCAGCGGTGATGTTTTTAATAAACTAAAAAAGACCATCAGCATAGTGCTCCTGGCCTTTAACTGGTTTAAAGATATCCGCTACTACCGGAGTTTTCACCTTAAAGATGATGAAACCGGTGATATTTTCACCGATTTATTAGAAGTCCATATCCTGGAGATTAATAAAGTAAAGGTTATTAACCGTAAACCAAAGGACAACCTGGAAGCCTGGATGGTCTACTTCAGCAACCTGGAAGGTAAAGAAATGGAGGAGATAGCCATGGAGAATGCAGCAATTAGAAAAGCATTAACCATTGAAGAAATGTTCTGGCAAAGCGAAAAGGAACGCAGGTTTTATGAACTGCGGGAAAAGGCAATACTGGAGGAACGCTCGGCAATTGTAGAGGCTAGAGCAGAAGGAGAGACTATAGGAGAGGCCAGGGGAGAAGCCAAGGGCAGGGTTGAAAAAACACAGGAGGCTATTTGTAAATTCATGTCGAAAAGATTTGGAATAGCCCCTGGTGAAATAATGCCAAAGGTTAAGCAAATGACCAACCTGGAAATCCTGGACCATGTTATGGAAGAACTGTTTGCCGCCAACACTGTAGAAGAAGCACAAGCGATTATTCACGATGGCCTTGGCAAATCTCTTCAGTAAAATTAGTGGAATATAATAGCGAATTTCGGTTAAAGATCTGCGGGTAAAAGAAGTTTCCGAAGGCAATTTGGGCGAAGCCTTTTTATCCGCTATTGAACGAAACAGCTTCGCGGCGGAGAACATCCTGGCCTGGTGCACATATTTTCCGCAATGGAATCCTGTAAGAGTTTGGTTTGTGTTATTTGCTAGTACCAACCTGGTGTCCTTTCAGGCTACAGTTTTACGCAAACGGTCATAATTGGCTGGCAACAAAATTAAGGAAGCACAATAATGCTCCTGGACATAATTCTCTATATCACCAAATAACCTAAACCGGATATAGGGCAATTTGCGGATCGACAGTTATAACAGTTATAAACAGTTATAATAGGTAGGTTTTCAAGTATAGCCTGCGCAATGAGAAGCCGGTCAAAAGGATCACGGTGATAATCTGGAAGGGTATAGACATACAGGGCATGATGCATTTCAATGGGTAAGGAAGCAGTAGCATTGATGATCAGTTGTTCGGAAATAAAAGACTCCAGATTGTCTGGCAACTGCAGCTTACCCAGGTTTGCTTTAATTGCCATTTCCCACCCACTGGCAACGCTAATAAGGAATAGATTATTTTCCCCATCGCTTATGATTTCGCAAACTCAATCTGGCAATGATGGGTTATCGGTGATCCACCATAAAAAGGTGTGAGTGTCTAGAAGCGCTCTCATTTTTCAAATGCCTCTAAAATTAGTTCGGGAAGCGGCGCCTTAAAATCAGGCGTAATGGTAATTCTTCCTTTAGCGCTTCCAGGGGTGCGCTTGCCAGGTTGCTTTGTTATCGGGATCAGGCGTGCAATGGGCTTGCCAGCTTTAGCAATAATGACTTCTTTTCCTGTGCTTACTTGTTCTAAAAGTTTGGAAAAGTGGGTTTTTGCTTTATGTATGTTTACCTGTAGTGGCATTTAAAATCACCTCTTATTTAAAGAGTATAGACTAAGTCCATGACTAAGTCAAAAAAAAGTTTTCTTGACAGCATCTTTTTCCAATTGGTAACTGAAGTATTCATTCCCGGCAATGACCAGACGGTCCTGCAAACTAATTCCTACCGTTTGCAAGGCGTTCTTTATCTGCTCGGTAATCTTATCGTCATTATCAGACGGCTCCGCCACGCCGCCGGGATGGTTATGGGCAATGATCACACTGACGGCGCGGTGTTTTAAGGCGACTTCCACAATCTTACGTAGCTTTAAAGTATTCAAATAACCGGGCTGTTTTGGTGAACTGTATCTCCTAAGTCACACACCATCGTCTGGCGCACTTTGCAGTGGGATCATGTATAGATTCGCCGTAAATTTGCTTCCCGGGCCATATTTATGGCCTGTATGTGTTCCGCCGGAGAAATTCGCCGGGATAACTCCGGATAATTTTTTGCTTCATGAGCCGGGTAATACTGCTTCATAACGTTGATAAAAGTGTGGGGAGAAATTTCGGCGGCTAAAAAATTCATTACGGCCTCAGTACCGGCTAAACCTTGAGGCAAAACCAAGTGGCGGACTAAAAGGCCCCGGGTAGCAATACCCTGTTCATTTACCTGTAAATCTCCCACCTGACGGTGCATTTCTTTCACGGCTTCTTTGGCCACCGTAAAGTAGCGCGGGGCCCGGCTGTATTTTTCTGCCGTTTGGTCGTCCCCGTATTTTAAATCAGGCATGTATATATCTACTATCCCATCTAATAAACGCAAGGTGGGTATGGCATCATAACCTCCGGAATTGTATACTAAAGGCACCTTTAAACCATCTGTAACGGCTAAAACTAAAGCCTCTAAAATTTGAGGAACATAGTGACTGGGAGAAACAAAATTAATGTTGTGGCAACCCGTGTCTTGAAGCTCTAACATTACCCGGGACAGCCTTTCGGAAGAAATAGCCCTCCCTTCACCGTACTGGCTGATTTCATAATTTTGACAAAAACAACAGGCCAGGTTACAGTACGTAAAAAAAATTGTTCCTGAACCACACTGTCCGACCAGAACAGTTTCTTCGCCAAAATGAGGACCCCAACTGCTTACCACCGCTTCCCGGCCACCCCGGCAATAACCTTTATATTCCTGCAAACGGTTAACGTGACATTCTCTGGGGCAAACGGTACAATCAGCTAACTTGTTTACTGCCTGTTGGGCCCGTTCTTTTAGTTCAGCCAAAGAAAGAGCCAGGTAACTTGCCATTTTTTAACCGTTCTCCTCTAGCGGTATTTCAACGTCTAATAAAGGGGCGTGTTGTTGGGCCCCGTACACATCGCCATCACCCAGGTGACCAGAGGGCACCGGTCGCACCAGAGTAGCTTTAATGGCCAGGGCGGCCGGGAATTCCACCACCGAAAGTACCTGGCTAATATCTAAACCATAAAGCCGGGCAAAAAGTGCGGCGTTTAAAACACCACTTTTACGTACTTTTTCAAAAGAACGCTCTTCAGGAAAAATAATATCCAGAGTTAGTTCAAAAGGCCCGGCGTTTTTACTTCGGATTACTTTAGCTAAGGATTTAAGCTTAACTATGGTCATAATTGTCCGTTCCCCTTCGTAAATGTTTAGGGTAAATTTGTAGAAGAGTTAAATTTAACGCCCCTATACGTGTACTATTTCCACCGGAAATAAGGCGCAAGGATCCTCTACCTCCAGTATATGATAAATATGAAAATTAAAAACTTCCCCGGTGGCAAAATCGGAAGGGGAGTAAGGAAAGGCTAAATTGCCGGCGGTAGCTATCCGCCCCGGATAATCAGCGTGTAACATGGTTGCACGAGCAAAACTGCAAATGGCGCTGGCAATTTCCTGGGTGGGGGCTACCGCCTCAATTATGATCCCTAATTCGTGTGATCTGGTGGTCCTTACCGGTTCACCCGCCCCCATTACCCCATTTAAGCCGTAAAGCTTAAAGTCCAGGTAATAAGGATAATTTTCCCGGCTAAAATTATCCTTTATTCTCTCCCTAACCCTCTCAATTAAGACTTTTATGTTTTTAATCATTACCGGATCCCGGCAGCCGGCAATGCAAACAGTCCGGAAACCAATCCTTTTTACCCCTTCTATTTTAACCGTGTACCTGGCGGCAGGAATAAAACGACTGCCTGATACCCGTACAATCCTGTTCTGTCCGAATGGACTATTCTCTTGCCTAAACTTACAAGCCGACAAATCAAGGATTCCTCCTGGGCCGGGCAAAAGCAAAGGGTTGCTTTTTTCGTAAAGCGTATGGGCGGCCACTGAAGTGACGGTACAACAGCGCTGGGGGTTAAGCGGCTCTACCGTAAAGGAGTGGTGATTTAAAACGCCAAAGAGACAGTCGCTCCCACTTCCCGGGGTGGCCGCAATTGCCCCGCATTCTAAAATTTTTCCCAGATGAATAGCCAGTCCGGGCGCAAAACCGGCGTCTATGGCTGGGGCGGCAAAAACTGCCGGGTCATAGGCGCGGCCGGCTAAAATTACCCGGGCTCCTTCGTTCAAGGCCCGAATAAATGGTTCAACTCCCATTTGACCAACTATTCTAACAGCTTCGGTAATATCTTGTTCTTTTAGGGCTGAACCAGACATGAGGGGACTTAACTTACCTTGGCGCAACCTGGTTAATAAAAAGTCTCGTTCAATTTCAGCGTGAATTAAAGCTAATTTAAAATTAAGCTTTTTTTCAGCCGCAATTTCGCGCACAATTTGAGCTGTCCAGGATAAATGGGATTCCCCGCCGCTTCCACCTGCCGTGCCTATAATTACCGGTATACCTAAATCAAGACCGGCGGTAAGCATCAGAGCTAAATCCCGCTTAACGGCCAGACCCCCGGTGAAGGATATGCCCGCTCCTAAATAGTAGGGACCTGGGTCGGTAGAACCGGCGTCAGCCGCAATTAAGTGCGGTTTTTTCTTTAAGCCAGCCGCAAAAGAGCTTTCCGGAAAACCATAACCTAAAATTGCCGTAGGGGAAAGAATCCGGTATTCAGCTAACAAAACTTCTCCCTGACCCTTCTGTATGTGTCTTTATATGTCTTTGTATAAATAGCTAAAGGTTAGCATAAGTTATTTTTTATCCAGTTAATTGCTCGCTCAAGCCGTTCCAGACACTTTGTTTTACCAAGCGTAACCATAATGTCAAAAAGACCGGGACCAAATGTTTTACCTGTTAAGGCCAGGCGGGTGGGGTGAATTAATTTACTGCCGGCAACTTCCAAAGTATGGCTTAAGTTACGGTAAGCTGCTTCTACCGCAAGTATATCAAAAGGTTCTGTTTTGGCTAATGCTTCCCGCCCGTGCGCTAAAATTTCTGAGGCGTTGAGCGAGGAAAAAAACTTACGGACTCCCTTTTCTTCGTAATTAAAATCATCCCTAAAAAAGTAGGTAGAAGCTTCAGCCAGTTCAACCAAGGTGTGAATTCTAGTACGAACTGTTTCCACCACTTTAGCCACGTATGCGTGATCTATTTGTTCCGTTTGGGACGGGATAAGACCTAGTTTTTGAAAAAAAGGTATTGCTTCGGCTATAATTCTTTCCAGGGGTAAGCTGTTTAAATACTGGGCGTTTAACCAGGTAAGCTTTTTAATATCGTAAATAGCCGCCGATTTAGAGACTGCGTTTAGTGAAAAAAGTTTAATTATATCACTAAGCGGCATTTTTTCACGCTCATCACCCGGCGACCAGCCTAAAAGGGCCAGGTAATTGACTATTGCTTCCGGAAGAAACCCTTGTAAGCGAAACTCTTCTACCGCCGTGGCTCCGTGGCGCTTGGAAAGCTTAGACCTGTCCGGAGCCAGAATCATGGGTACGTGAGCAAAAAAAGGTAAATTATATCCTAAGGCCTGGTAAAGGAGAATTTGTTTTGGGGTGTTGGAAAGGTGTTCTTCGGCCCGAATAACGTAATTTATCTGCATTAAGCTATCATCCACCACGCAAGCGAAATTATAAGTAGGAATACCGTTAGACTTCATAATAATAAAATCGTCCAGGTTATTATTTTCAAAACTAACTTCGCCCCGGATTAAATCACTAACGATAATTGATCCTTCCCGGGGAGTTTTTAGCCGGATGACGGGCAAAAAACCACCGGCCTCTTTTTTCTGGCGGGCGGCCTGGTCAAGGTGGCGGCATTTTCCGTTATAACGGGGAGCAAGTCCCCTTTGCCGGGCTTCTTGGCGCATCGCGGCAAGTTCTTCCGGCGTACAGTAACACAGGTAAGCCATTTCCGAGTTTAAGAGGCGTTGGGCTTCATTACGGTATAAATTTATTCTTTCTGATTGACGGTAAGGACCAAAAAATCCTCCTACTTCTGGTCCTTCGTCCCAATCAAGTCCCAACCAGCGTAAGCTGGTTGTAATTCCTTTTTCGGCTTCGATCAGGTGCCGCTCTAAGTCAGTGTCTTCCAGGCGCAAAACAAAAGCGCCGTTATTTTGCCGGGTAAATAACCAGTTAAAAAGAGCAGTGCGAGCCCCACCTATGTGTAAGCTCCCGGTGGGACTGGGAGCAAAACGAACACGAACGGTCATTAATTTTCTCCTAAGTTAAAATATTTTTATTTTACCTATATAG
>JJNX02000062.1 GCA_000681355.2 Peptococcaceae bacterium SCADC1_2_3 | reverse complement strand
TAACGTAGAAACAAAAAAAGAAATTTTTCTTTTTAAGCAGGAAAATTATGATTTTTAACGAATATACCAAAATAAATAATGTTTAAAGGAGGATAAGTTTGGATGAATAAAACGGAACTTGTTGCTAAGGTAGCTGAAAAGTCTAATTTAACCAAAAAAGATGCCGAAAAAGCAATTTCAGCTGTGTTAAATAGTATTGAAGAGGCCTTGGGCAAAGGTGACAAAATACAATTAGTTGGCTTTGGCACCTTTGAAATTAGAGAGAGGGCAGCGCGTAAAGGGCGCAACCCGCAAACCGGGGAGGAGATAAATATTTCTGCTACCCGGATACCAGTATTTAAAGCGGGTAAAATGCTGCGCGATGCGGTAATATCTTCATAGGAAAAGAAGTGATGGGCTTTACGTTTAGATAAGTTTTTGAAGGTTTCCCGGATTATTAAAAGGCGGAGTGTAGCCAAAGCCGTATGTCAACAAGGGCAGGTATGGGTTAACGGGCAGCGGGCCAAGGCAGGAACAGTAGTCAAGGCTGGTGATATTTTAGAATTTAATTATGGTTACCGGCAGCTAAAAGTAAGGATTTGTTTTGTTCAAGAAAACGTGCCTGCCGGGCAGGCAACAGAAATGTACCGGTTGCTTAAAGATTAGCATTTTGTTTTAAACAAATAATTTCAGGCCTAAATGAGTAATGGTCAGTAATTGGTGGTTGCTTAAAAGTTAAGGTTTTATGATATTTTACCAGGCAACCTGACTATTAACTTGTAAGGCCTTTTTATTTGCTTGCATAAATTTTGTTTTTTGGGGTAAAAAATAAAATTAAGTCTAAAAACTAAACTTTATCCCTTTTCTTTAAAATGTAGGGGCGTTAAATTTAACGCCCCTACAAAGAAGGCTGATAAATGGAGTTATTTAAAGAATGGCTCCAAAAAATTAAGATAGGTGAGGATGTTATTTTTACGATAACCTATTTAACCGGTAAACGAGCGGGGATAGCAGGAATAATAGTAATACTTTTCTTGTGTTTGCAGATAATCGGGTGCCACCGTCCGGCAGAACGTAAAATTAGACCGGATGTACCGCGTCGGGAGCCCACCATTAGTCTTTATGTAAAGGAAAGTGGAGAAAAAAAGAAACTTAAAATGGAAGAATACATTACCGGAGTGGTGGCCGCGGAAATGGACCCTGCCTGGCCGGTTAATGCTTTGGCGGCGCAAGCTATTTTGGCCCGTACTTTCACCCTGGAAAATATTAAAGCGGGGCGAGTTCAACAACTGCACGGCACAGACGCCTCCACCAGTACCGAAGAATTTCAAGCTTATAATGCGGCCCGAATTAATGAAAATGTCCGTGAAGCGGTAAAACGAACCCGCGGCGAGGTAGTAACCTACCAAGGGGATTGCATTAAGGCCTGGTTTTGCGCCTGTAATGGCGGGGTAACGGCTTCGGCGGCAGAAGGATTGAGTTACACCAAAACCTCTACGCCTTACGCAAAGGCTGGCATAAAAGATGATTGTTTAAAAATTGTGCCTCCCGACTATCGGGCCTGGGAAGCCAAAATTCCGTTAACGCGGGTACAGGTCGCGGTGGCTAAAATTACCGGCAAAGCACCAGGAGAAATAACTTCGGCACAAATTATTGAATGCGGCCCTTCAGGCCGGGCAACCAAAATTAAACTTGGTGGGACAGTGGTGGGGGCCCCTGCTTTAAGGCTAAATTTAGGCAGTGAATGGGTACGATCCACTTTTTTTACGGCCGTGGCTATACAAGATGGCAGCTTGATCTTGAAAGGAAAAGGCTTTGGACATGGGGTAGGGATGTGCCAGTGGGGGGCAAGGCAGCTTGCCCAGGAAGGAAAATCACCCGAAGAAATTATTCGTTTTTATTTTAAAGGGGTGAAGATAAAAAATTACTGGCCGTAAAAATTATATTTATATTAATGATTCCGGGTGGTTAAGGCTAAAAAACACTTTAAAGAATAATTTGGTTTATAGAAACATAAAATTAAAATGCAGGTATGGGTTATTTCGTTCCGAGGACAATACTTTATGGAAGATAATAAAAATAAACTTATTCTTACCGATCGTAAATCCCTTGTTTTAGAAGGTGTTCTTTTGGTAGAAAGTTTTGATGAGCAAAAGATTATCCTGGAAACAAATATGGGTTTGTTGGTTTTAAAAGGGGAAGGGCTTAATATTACGCACCTGGATTTAACCAACGCTATTTTAAATGCCGAAGGATTTTTTTCGGAAATACAGTTTCAAAAAGATAAGGGGCCGAAAAGAAAACAAAGACCACCTAAAGATATTTTTAGTAAATTATTTAAATAACCCTAAACAAATAAATGTTTAAAAAAACAAAGTGTTGGGTTTTATGACCTTAGGGGAACAACTTAAATTATTTACCTTAACTATTGCCTCAGGTTTTTTGCTTGTCTTTTGCTATAATGTTTATCAAGTTATCCGGAACATATTGAAACTTAAAAAAACAGGGACTATAATTGGCGACCTCTTGTTTTGGCTAATTTTAACCCCCCTGGTTTTCATTTTTTTATTTCCCGGAAATCAAGGTGAGATACGTTTTTATATTTTTTTCGGGTTAATTTTAGGCGCCCTGCTTTACCTTAAATTTTTTAGTCAGTTAACGTATTCTTTTGTTTATCGTTTATGTCTCATAATTAAAAAATTATTTAAAGCCGTAATGAAAATTAGCCATTTAATCTGGGCGGTATTTATTTTTCCCTGCCGGGTAATATATTTTGTTTTATCTTTTCCAGGGCAATTGGCTAAACGCGGGTTTTATCTTATCATCAAATTTAAGCGTTACCCTAAAGGTAGCTAAATTATTTCTGTCTCTAAAGGGCCTAAAAAATGTTCTTTAATTAATTTAAATTTATTTACCTTCGCGTTTTTTTCTTTGGATATGACTTATCAATCCCCCGGCGCTAATGATTTCCTGCATAAATGGCGGTATTGGGGTTGCCTGATACTGCTCATTTTGCGTAAGGTTGGTAATTACTCCGGTTATCATATTTATAACTATTTCGTCTCCGGCTCTAATATTTTCAGCCGCCGGCGAAGATTCAAAAATAGGTAAACCAACGTTAAAAGCATTGCGGTAGAAAATCCGGGCAAAAGAAGGGGCAATAATAGCGCTAACCCCGGCTGCTTTGAGGGCCATAGGCGCGTGTTCCCTTGAACTGCCACAGCCAAAATTTTTCCCGGCTACGATAATGTCTCCCGGTTGAATTTCTTGGGCAAACGCCGGGTTAATATCTTCCATACAGTGTTTGGCTAATTCCAACGGATCAAAAACATTAAGGTAGCGGGCGGGAATAATAAGGTCTGTATCAATATTTGCCCCGAACCTCCATACTCTGCCGCGTAGTTCCACCTAACTCACCTCCCAAGGAGCCGCAATTCGGCCCAGGATGGCGGAAGCAGCAGCAATGGCGGGATTAGCCAGATAAACTTCGCTTTCCGGGTGGCCCATCCGGCCTATAAAATTACGGTTTGTAGTGGCTATAGCTCGTTCTCCTTTGGCCAGAATACCCATATAACCTCCCAGACAAGGACCGCAGGTAGGGGTACTGATTACGGCTTCCGCCGTCAGAAAAACCTCAATTAAACCTTCCTGAAGGGCCTGCCGGTAAATTTCCTGGGTACCGGGGATGATAATAAGCCGGACGTAAGGATGAACCTTTTTGTTATGCAAAACACTTGCTGCCAGGCGTAAGTCTTCCAGACGGCCGTTGGTGCAAGAGCCAATTACAGCTTGATCAATGGGTACGTTTCCTACGGCGCTAATAGGGCGGGTATTTTCAGGAGAATGGGGAAAAGCCACTTGGGGCTCTAATGACGTAACGTCAAAATCAAAAGTAGCCTCGTATTTAGCTTCGGGGTCACTTTGGTAAACATAATATGGTTTTTTTATTCTTCCTTTAACGTAAGCCAGGGTTATTTCGTCTGGAGTAATGATTCCGTTTTTGGCCCCGGCTTCTATCGCCATATTACATATAGTAAAACGGTCAGCCATGGGGAGTTGTCGGATAACTGGCCCGGTAAACTCCATAGCCGCATATAATGCTCCGTCTACCCCTATTTTGCCAATAGTAAAAAGAATCAAGTCTTTACCTCCTACCCAGGGAGACAGTTGGCCTGAGTAAATAAATTTAAGGGAAGAGGGTACTTTTAACCAAATTTCACCTGAGGCCATGGCGGCAGCCAAATCAGTACTGCCCACGCCGGTAGAGAAAGCGCTTAACGCTCCATAGGTGCAAGTATGTGAATCAGCACCAATAACTAAATTTCCCGGGCCAACCAGACCCTGTTCGGGCAGCAGGCAATGCTCTATGCCCATGCGTCCCACTTCAAAGTAATTAGTGATTCGGTATTTTTGGGCAAATTTTTTGAGAATTAAAGCTTGTTCAGCCGATTTAATATCCTTGTTTGGCGTGAAATGATCCGGTACTAATACCACCTTTTCCCGATCAAAAACTTGCGTGAAACCAAGTTTTTCGAATTCTTGGATGGCCACGGGGGCAGTTATATCATTTCCCAGAACTAAGTCTACTTTTACGTTAATTATTTCTCCCGGGGCAACTTTCTTTTGGTCAGTATGGGCAGCTAGAATTTTTTCGGTAATAGTCAAGGGTATTTTTTCACCTCAATTTAAATAAATATTTAAGTAAGTAGTTAAAAGTAAAAGATAAGAAGAAAAATAGATCATGAAAGATAAAACTTAATTATGTAATTATACCACCTAGATTTAACTTATAGCTAGTTTTATAAGAGAAATTTTTTAGAAATTTGGTTTAAGTTAAATTTAACCATTATTTTTTTAAAAAAGTTAGCAGGAATTTTTTAAAGAAAATAGAATTTACGTAAATATAACGTAATAAAATTGTCCACATACTGTGGATAAAGTAGTGGATAACCACCTTTACGGGAGAAAAAATGAAGGTAGAAATACGGGGTGCGGAAAGGTTAAGTTTTCGGGAACGTCAGGTTGTCGTGCTCAAAGAAAAGGGTTATACTAACGAACAAATTGCCAGCCGCTTAAAAATAAGTGCCAGTACCGTAGCTACCTTATATAGCCGGGCCCGGCATAAAGAATATGAAGTGGTAATTGTTCTTTCCGGGGAACATTTAGGCTTGTTTAGTTTGGATGATGAGGAAGCAAAAGAAGGTAAGGAGGAAGATTTGAGGTGATTTCCCCAGGGTATAGGTCAAAAAGTGGATATATCCGCCAAAAAGAGATAATAAAGCCGGAAGGAAGCCGTTTACGCCTTAGCAAAGGCAGGTTTCCCGTTATACTCCTTTTTATTTTACTTCTCTACTTTATTTTTTCTTTTGGCTTACAATTTAACCAGTTACGAGTTATGCAAAAAGAGCTTTATGGAATGAGGGTACAAGTAGCAACTTTACAAAAAAAGAATGCTGAGCTAAAAGACCAGCTAAAATTAATCAGGACTGATGCTTATATTGAACAGGTAGCCAGGGAAAAATTAGGGTTGGTTAAATCCGGGGAGGTGCGGGTAATTCAAGCAAAGCCGGAATAAAAAACTAGCTTGACATTTTCTTGTTTTTTTACGTACAATATTTGTAGTTGTATTGCCTAAGGGAGGAAGACCCTTTTAGTTATGCCAATTGAATTAGGGAGTATTTTAGAAGGTTTCGTCACCAGGATTACAAATTTTGGGGCCTTTATTCAACTGCCCGGAGGTGAGACTGGTTTAGTTCATATTTCAGAAGTAGCCGATGGTTATGTAAAGGATATTCGTGATTATTTAAAGCAAAATGAGCAAGTTACCGTAAAAGTAATATCGTTAGATTCAAAGGGTAAAATTGGTTTATCCATTAAGCAAATAAAAGCAGGGAAAGATAAGTCTTACCAAGCGAAAAAAGGCCACCTATCTTTTGAAGATAAGTTGGCCGTTTTTTTGAAAGAAAGTGAAGAAAGGCAAGAAGTATTGCGTCGTAGTGCTGAAGCAAAAAGAGGGGGTCGCAGCACAAAAAACAGTTACCGCTATAGCCACGTTTAAGATTTTAAAAAACAAAATAAAGCGTTCTATTCAGGAACGTTTTTTTAATTTCGGGGTTTTTAAGTATAAGCAAGAGAGGGGACCCTTAGTGAACCGGGTAGCCGTAATAGATTTGGGGACTAATTCAACCCGTCTTTTAGTGGCGGAGGTGGACAAAAATGGACAAGTGCAGGTGCTAGAGAAAAAGCAGGCCATTACCAGGCTGGGGGAAGGAATGGCAGGTGGGCATTTACGCCTTAAGGCAATTGAGCGGACAATAACCTTGGTTAAGGATTATTTAAATATTAGCCGGTTTTGGCAAGCCGAAAAAATTATTCCGGTAGCGACCAGTGCCGTTAGGGACGCAGTTAACCAGGCTGATTTTTTAGCTTTAATGAGACAAAAAACTGGCCTGAAAGTACAGGTACTTTCAGGCCAGGAGGAAGCGCGTTATAGTTATTCAGGGGTTTTAACCGGCCTGCCGTTGTCCGGGGTTGCCCCGGTGGTGGTAGATATTGGAGGAGGAAGCACCGAATTTAGCTGGAAGATAAAGAAAGAACTGTCCTCCGCTAGTGTACAGGCAGGAGCGGTTAGAATGACTGAGAATGCTTCTAGTGACGAAGAAATTAAGCACATATTTACTCCTGCCCTAAAAGAGGTCCGCAGAGATTTACCTCAAATATTGGTTGGCGTAGGGGGTACGGTGACTGCCTTAGCGGCCATGGCCCAAAAGTTAAAGGAATATGATTCTAACAAAGTACATGGATACACCCTTTTTTTAAAACAGGTGGAACAAATTTTAATTACCTTAAAAAACCTTGGTCTTGAGGAACGTCGTGCTTTACCAGGCTTACAGCCCGAGCGGGCGGACATTATTGAGACCGGAGGAAGGATAGTGCGGATAGTAATGGAAGATCTAGGTTTAAACACCTTAAAAGTAAGTGAAACTGACCTTTTATATGGTTTAGCGCAAGAAAAGGCCTTCTCTGTCGGATAAATTGCCTTACAGGCCACAAAAAAAGACATTAAAATCCTACTCTTCAAGTTATAATAAAATGGTAAATCTTTACTATGATTTTTCGGTAAGGATGATGATTCAATAATTATTTTTTGGTAACGTGAAGGGTGGGTTTAATGCCTGGTAAGACAGATGTTTATCCATACGCCCGGGTGAAACAAAAAAAGGCGGGTGAAAAAAAAAGAAATAAACCCAAAAAAAGAAAACCTATCTTTAGCCGTAACGTTTTTAATCAGCTAAAGAACCCAACGTTCTTAATATTAGCCGGAACAGGTTTTTTTTTGGGACGGGCTGTCTTTTTAGGAGAATTAGTTCCCTTTGCCGTAGCTTTTGTAGCTACGGCAACCTGTTTATTTCCGGCTTACGGTTTGGCAAGCACAATTGGGGTAATTATTGGTTTAATCACGGTAATTAAGGGTTTTCCTTTGGTGGCGGCCAGCAGTACCGTTATTTTGGCGGAGCTATTCTTAAAGTTTCGGGCTGACCAAATAAAAAAACCCCGATTTATGGTCCCAGGATTGGTTTTAGTCTTCACCATAGTAACTAAAAGCAGCTTTTTAGCCTTTACCAATCCTTCTTTATATGATTTTATAAGCCTTCTTTTTGAAGCAGTTTTTGCGGCTCTCCTCACTTTAGTATGTTTTAACGCCCTGTACCCCTGGCAAAAAAAGGCTGACTTTGCTTCTTTATCAGGCGAAGAATTGTTTTGCCTTTTAGTTGTTTTAGTGGGAATTATTGCTGGTATGGGTGATTGGCAAATCGGATTTATATCCGTGAAAGGCTTTTTAAGCCGCTTAGTTATTCTTATCGCGGCTTTAATTGGCGGGGTTGGCTTGGGGGCAGCCGCCGGTGCAGCCCTGGGGGTGGTGCCAGGTTTAATTTTTTCCTCCGTTCCGGCCATGGTTGGTGCTTATTCATTTGCCGGATTACTGGCCGGCCTGGGAAAAAGTTTTGGTAAACCAGGGGTGGTAGTGGGGTTTTTGTTAGGAAATATAGTTTTGCAGGTTTACATTCAAAAAGCAACCAGTATTACTGCCCTAATGGCAGAATGTGGCTTGGCGGCTTTTATTTTTTTCTTTATTCCTTCCTTGTACATTAAGAAATTAAAGATTTCCCTGGTTAATCATTTTCCAGGAGTTAATGAAGAAGAACAAGCCGGGGTAAAAAAGATGGTCGCCAGGTGGCTAACCCATTGCCAGTTTACCCTGCAAGAGTTATCCCATTGTTTTACTCAGGTGGCCGTAACCGAATCTTTGCCAAAGCAGGAACCTGCCCTGCAGGCTTTGTTTAATGCGGTTGGAAATAAGGTTTGCCGTAATTGTAATCTTTATCCGTATTGTTGGGAGAGGGAGTTTTACCGCACTTACCAATACTTACTGGACCTTTTTTCCAGGGCTGAAACCTTCGGTCAGGTTACGGCGGCTGACTTTCCGGATAATTTAAAAAACCGGTGTGTCCGGCTTAAAGAATTGGCTATCACTATTACGTGTTTATACGAAACTTATAAATTAAACCAGTATTGGGATAAGCGTTTAGCCGAAAGCAGGAAAATAGTAGAAACTCAATTAAAAGGAATAGCCGACATTATTGAAGATTTATTTAACGAATTGACTTTTCAAATAGAAAATGGAGGAAGGGATGAATTACAAATCAAACAAAAACTAAAACAAGCAAATATTCCCGTCCATGAAGTAAAAATTATAAAGTACGATACTGTGGGTCCGGAAGTTCTTCTTTACCGGCAGGTTTGTGACCATAAGGTTGATTGCCGGTTCCGGACAGAGCAACTGTTAACCGGACTCTTTGGCGTTTCCATGACCGCGGGTTTTTATTATTGTCCGTGGCTAAAAGAAGAAGAAGAGGTATGTTGCTTGCGTTTGTACCCGGGGCTAAAATATCAATTAAAAGTTGGCCTGGCTAAAATTGGCCGGGGAGGCAATCTGGTTTGCGGGGATAGCTTTACTTTAAGTCAATTACGAGAAGGTAAGGTAGCCTTAATCTTAAGCGACGGGATGGGTACGGGTACCCAGGCAGCCTTAGAAAGCGCGGCAGTGTTATCCTTCCTTAAAAACCTGCTTGAAACAGGCTTGAGCCAGGATTTAGCCGTAAAAGCCGTAAACTCTTTAATGCTCTTGCGGTCTTCACGTGAAACCTTTGCCACCGTGGATCTTATGATGGTAAATTTATACACCGGTCAGGTAGATTTTATTAAGATTGGAGCTCCCCCGAGTTTTCTTCTCCACCGAAAACAGGTAAGCGTCATTCAAGCCAATTCGTTGCCGGCAGGGGTACTGCAAGACATAGAAGTAACTTCCGTGCAGCGCAAACTAATAACCGGCGATATTTTAGTGATGTTCACCGATGGGGTGTGGGATGCTTTTAGTGAGGCAGGCGCAGAAAAAGAGGTCCTTAAAGAAGTATTGCTAAAGATCAGTCATCTGCCACCGCCGGAAGCGGCCGAATTAATTATAACATTAGCGCAAAACAAAATAAGCGAAAAAGGAGGAGAAGCCGATGATATGGCCATATTAGTGGCCAGTTTAGTTTGAGTAAGGGCAAAAATAGCTTGTTAGGAAGATAACATTATGTCATAATAAAAAAAGTAAATAAAATATAAGGTAAATTTACTTTTGTATGAAGTTTTTCTTTTTGCAAATAATACAGATATGTTTAAATGATTACATTATTAAAAAAAGAGGTGCAGAAAATGGTAAAAACTTTATACGTAGGTAATTTACCCTGGACTATTAAAAAGGAAGAGCTGGCAAATTATTTTGCGCAGCACGGTGAGGTAATTCACGCGCGTGTTATTACCGACCGTGATACCGGACGTTCACGCGGTTTTGGTTTTGTAGAGGTAAATGACACCGAAGCTGAAAAATTTATTAGGGCTATGAACGGGAAAGAATTAAACGGACGGGTGATTACTGTAAATGAAGCCAAAGACAAAGTTGGCAACCCTAAAAACGAACTATATTTGTAATGGTTAATATAATTGCAAATATATAAAGGAGGAATTATTTTTATTGGATTCAAGCCAGGTGGTTAATCTTATTAATTATGCCGCCCAGCAAAAAAAAGCAGAAAAAATTCTTATCTTAGATATAAGCCAGGTTTCTCTTATCGCTGATTATTTTATTATCTGCAGTGGACGTTCAACGGTACAGGTAAAGGCCATTGCGGAAGAAGTTATTAGGGTAATGGAGGAACAATTGACCCGTACTCCCCGCGCCGAGGGTTTGCGGGAAGGAAATTGGGTTCTTTTAGACTTCGGTGACATAGTGGTGCATATTTTTCAGGAAGCCGAACGGCAATTTTATAACCTGGAGCGTTTGTGGGGGGATGCTCAGGTAGTAGATTTACCGGTGGGTTAAAAAATTACCGTTGACAATTAGTTATTTCTTTTGTATATTTAATAAGGT
Organism: Peptococcaceae bacterium SCADC1_2_3; assembly: GCA_000681355.2. Lineage (GTDB taxonomy): Bacteria > Bacillota > Desulfotomaculia > Desulfotomaculales > Nap2-2B > SCADC1-2-3. The sequence goes on along the minus strand of JJNX02000062.1, from coordinate 2,585 downwards.
AATAAAGCTGATAGTTAAAAGGGGCTGTGGCGCAGAGGGAGCGCGCTTCCTTGGCATGGAAGAGGCCGCGGGTTCGATTCCCGCCAGCTCCACCAGTTTAGTTTTTTGTTTAAAATGGGTTGTTAATCTCTCGTCGGTAAAAGACGGGAGTTTTTTGCTTTTGAGCCTGGTTAGCTCAGGCAATTTTAATTGTGTCTGACTGGCTTTTATAGTAAAATATCCGTGGTAAAACCAGCCGTAGTTTTGTAAAGCAGGAGGAAAAATATGAGGTATAATTTTCAGGAAATTGAAAGAAAGTGGCAAGAACGTTGGGAAAAAGATGAACTTTATACTATACCTGATTTTAGCCCTAACCCAAAGTATTACTGTTTAGAAATGTTTCCTTATCCATCCGGAAAATTACACATGGGGCACATGCGAAATTATGCTATTGGTGACGTGGTGGCCCGGAGCAAGACAATGCAGGGCTACAATGTACTTCACCCCATGGGTTGGGATGCCTTTGGCCTTCCGGCGGAAAATGCCGCCATTAAACACGGCAATATTCACCCGGCGGACTGGACCATAGAGAATATAAATACCATGCGCCGGCAGTTAAAGCAGCTTGGTTTCAGTTATGATTGGCGGCGGGAGTTTGCTACCTGTCACCCCGGTTATTATAAGTGGACCCAGTGGTTATTTTTACAATTTTATCATCGTGGTTTAGCCTACAAAAAAAAGGCCGCCGTTAACTGGTGCCCTTCCTGCGCTACAGTGCTGGCCAACGAACAAGTAAAAGAAGGGGCTTGCGAGCGTTGCAAGCACGAAGTGGAAAAACGTGAGTTAGCCCAGTGGTTTCTTAAGATTACGGCGTACGCCGAAAAGCTGCTTAATGATTTAGGGCAACTTAAAGGATGGCCTGATAAAGTAAAGATTATGCAAGAGCACTGGATTGGGCGAAGTGAAGGAGTTAAAATTAAATTTAAAGTGGAAGAACTGGCCGAAGAAATTGAAGTTTTTACCACTCGTCCCGACACCTTATTTGGCGTTACTTACCTGGTCCTGGCCCCGGAACACCCATTAGTGGAAAAATTGCTTGCAGGTAAAGAACAGGCCGGGGCGGTACGCGCTTTTATCCGGCGTGTCCGCAATTTAAGTGAAATAATGCGTACGGCCACCACGGTAGAAAAGGAAGGCATTTTTACCGGCGCGTACTGTCTGAATACTTTAAGCCAAGAACAAATCCCGATTTATATTGCCAATTATGTTTTACTGGAGTATGGTACCGGAGCCGTAATGGGGGTGCCGGCCCACGACCAGCGGGACTTTGAGTTTGCCCAAAAATATAAGTTGCCCGTTAAAGTAGTTATTCAGCCAGTCAATTTAAAAGATACTGAGTCTGACTCCTTAACCGCCGCTTACCTTGGCGAAGGGGTAATGGTTAATTCAGGACCGTTTAACGGTTTGCCCAGTGAAGAGGGAAAAAAAGCCATAAGTGAATATTTAGAAGCTAAAGGTTTGGGTTGCCGCCAGGTAAACTACCGCCTGCGGGACTGGCTTATTTCCCGGCAGCGGTACTGGGGAGCGCCTATTCCTGTTGTTTACTGTACAAAGTGCGGCCAGGTGCCGGTTCCGGAAAAAGATTTACCTGTTCTGCTCCCCCGGGAGGTAGCTTTTAAGCCTACCGGACAATCCCCTTTAGCTGATTGCGCGGCGTTTTTACACACCACCTGTCCCAAGTGCGGCGGCCCGGCGCAGCGGGAAACAGATACCATGGATACTTTTATTTGCTCTTCCTGGTATTACTATCGTTTTACCGGCCCGCGGGAAGAAAAAGGCCCGTGGGACAAGAAAAAAGCGGATGTATGGTTACCCGTAGATCAGTACATTGGAGGGGTTGAACACGCTATTTTGCACTTGCTTTACGCCCGGTTTTTTACTAAATTTCTTTATGACTTAGGTTTAATTAGCAATACAGAACCATTTACGAACATGCTTACCCAGGGGATGGTTTTAAAAGACGGGGCGAAAATGTCCAAGTCAAAAGGCAATGTAGTTAGTCCTGAAGAAATGGTAAATGCTTATGGGGCGGATACGGTACGCCTTTTTGTTCTTTTTGCGGCTCCCCCTGAGCGGGATTTAGAGTGGAGTGAGCAAGGGGTAGAGGGTTGCTCCCGGTTTTTAAACCGCGTTTGGCGGTTGGTAACGGCTGAATGGGACCTGCAAAACATAAGCTCTGGAAAAAGAAAGGCCGAACCTAAGGGAATCAATCAAACTTTCCGCCGGCTTACCCACCAGACAATCAAGAAGATTACGGAGGATACCACCAAACGTTTTAACTTTAATACCGCTTTAAGCGCCATTATGGAACTGGTTAATGCCCTTTACCAGTATAAAGAAGTACCCGAAACAGACCGTGATCCTGAAGTGGCAAAGGAAGCGCTGGAAAGTGTCCTTTTGCTTTTGGCGCCTTTTGCCCCGCATATTACCGAAGAATTGTGGGAACTAACCGGTCACCAAGAAAGTATCCATAAACAGCCCTGGCCAATCTACGATCCGGCATTGATTGTCGAAGATGAAATTACTATTGTGGTGCAAATTAATGG
>JJNX02000061.1 GCA_000681355.2 Peptococcaceae bacterium SCADC1_2_3 | reverse complement strand
TCCAGCCAATACTATGGTTTCAGAATTAGACATAGAGGGTAATAAAAAGGTTATATGGTTTTCTAAAAATCCCTATTTGGGTACCATAGAAGTTGTGGGATCTGTGCTCCTGGTTAATGGAGTACAGCAGGTGCTACAACTATTCAAGATGTTATATCTACGGTGCTTGACGAACATACCAGACCTGACTCTGTTTTAGTCTATTTTACTAAGTCACAAAATAGGACGGCCTGGGGAGGGGTTGTCAGGGCAGAAGTTCTTTTATGGGATTACTGTAGAGATGTCTTACCAAATGAATGGTATGCAAGTTGGTATAGTACCGCACCTACATCGGTTAGAGCCGGAGCACTTGTAGTTAAAATGTACGGATGGTACCATACTTATCATCCTAAACGGTGGAAGGGACCACTGTTTCTATTGCGTGCCAAACCCGTAATACTATGATGATAAGCCGGATTTACTCTACAAATTGAAACATTGGGGGTATAAAGGGGGTGTTTTTGGCTTTTTTCATACCCTTAATTTAAATTAAAGGAGATTTTCTGATGGACGATATGGCTAGAATAAAGAAAATACTTGTTTTAATCGTAGCAATCATGATAATACAGGAGTACCGGAAGGTTCTATAAGAAATACCTTCCGGTACTCCTCTAATAATTCAATTAAAGTGAGGGATTAGGTTTGAAAAAAACTATAGTTGTTTTGCTACTTATATTGATCGTTAATCTCGGCTTCAAATCAACCGTTCTCGCTAGCACTGATATGGAAACCCCTAAACCAGCAAATATAAAGGTATTACTTGATGGAAAAATAATCTCCTTTGACCAGGAACCCGTAATTCTTAAAGACAGGGTTTTGGTCCCGATACGCAAAGTTGCAGAGCTTATGGGGGCTAATGTTTTATGGACCGGAGAATCAGAAAAAGTAGTATTAAAAAAAGATAATACCGAAATTATTATAACTATTGGGGAACCTTCTGTTCTTGTAAACCGGCAGATATTCTTTATGGACCAGCCACCAGTAGTTGTTAACGACCGCACATTGATGCCTCTCCGATTCGTAAGTCCGGCACTAGCGCAAGAGTGGATTGGGATGATAAAAACCAAACAGTATTGATATTATCTCAAGGAAATTTCTCCGGTAACTATCAATCATTTGGTGATTACTATAAGTTATTTGATGTTGTAGCAGGAGAGCAAGATAACTTCTCTCCTGAAGAAGCAAAACAATACGCTCTGGAACATAACCTTTTAAAATATGCTGATAATGTCCGTATCGTTTATACCCGCTTTAATAAATTTGGTCCAGCCAATACTATGGTTTCAGAATTAGACATAGAGGGTAATAAAAAGGTTATATGGTTTTCTAAAAATCCCTATTTGGGTACCATAGAAGTTGTGGGATCTGTGCTCCTGGTTAATGGAGTACAGGAGGAGAGGATTTATTCAACCTTAAATAAAAAGGGAATTAAACGCGAGTGTGTAAAAGATTTATACCTGGCGATAGAAGATAAGAAATTAAGCCGGGTATGTTGGTATGCTTTGGCACATCAAAACCAAAAAGAATATAATTACTTGTTTGATTTCAAAACCGGGGAGCTTATTTCTGAATATCAATACGATATTAATAGTAATATCATCGCAACAAGATAGTAGAACCTTTTATAATTAGAGCCAATTTCAAAACTCCAATCCCTTGAAATTCAAGGGTTCCCTGACATCACTCATGCGTGATCGGTTTACCAGACATGTTACTTATTACCATTTAATATCTGTTGTACGTTTACGAGTCGCCAGCAGTTGAGCTGGCTGGTTAACTGAGTAGAAAATGATAAATGAGGTGATAATATTGAAAACCATTCTTATCCGGCGCGTTAATGTAATTTCTGTTTTAAGAAGCACTCTTTCTCCTCTAGTAATTATTGGCCTGGCAGCAGGTGTGCTCATGGGGATATTCCTTATAATCTCATCCTCTTTCCATAAAGAAAGCGTCAGTCACATTGGTTGGAACGAAATAATCGGTATTACCCTTATCATGGGCGCCAAGGGATTTTTGGCTTCCCTTGCTTTAACCCTGGCTGCTTTATTGTTTAATGTGTTTTATTCCTTTAACGGTGGAATAAGGGTTGAGGTTGAGACTGTTGAGGTTGAGACTGATGATAATATTAAAAACAGAATGGAAGGTGAGGGTGATGATTAAACCCAAAATCATGCCATTGTCATGACTTAAAGGTGTATTTTACCAAGGACAGCGCCGCCCAGGAAGTAACTATAACCAACTTAAAATTTAAAAAAAATTGTCTTGACAAAGGGGTGCACTTTAAACTTCATGGCCAATCCTGATGGAATCGTTTCATTTCTCGTATTATCGGTATAACGCCCAGGTTGAGAGGTACGAATGAAGCGCAGCAAAATGAGCATCCTTTTCAAACCTGTTGTTCACCATTTTCAGTCTGCCATTTCATGTGTAGTTTTCGGTGATTAACAGCACAGTCGCGAAGATAAAGGTTTATTAAGTTTTGGTAAGGAATACCCGATTCTTCCGACATAGACTTGAAATATGAAACAGTATCACGGTCAAGCCGCATGGTAACCGGTTGTTTTAAATATTTTATATAAGGGTTTTTGCGTCCCTTCATTTTGGAAAAATCGTAATGGTCCCTCATTTTCTGCACCTCCAATATTCATTTTCTTCATCGCCATCCGCTTTTCTGGCAGATATAATTCTAATAACTGTATCACTTTCCCGAAAACAGTGACAAACGACGAGAACCCTAAGTTTAAAACTTATTCCAAGTAAGATGAAACGGTCTTCATCATCGGAATGGTCAGGATCAAAAAATTGAATTGCATTTTCATCGTAGAAAACCGTGCGTGCTTCATCGAAAGAAATGCCATGTTTTTTTACATTAGCTTTTTCCTTCCGTTTGTCCCACTCAAATCGTAGCTCAGTCATATGTACATTGTACTTATAATTATGAAAATGTCAAGATTCAAGTTTAAGCCGAACGGCGCCAGGGGGGTAGAGTAGAGAACTGGTAAGACTTCTGCCGGAGAAATCAAACCTTTCCCGAAAGAGAGAATGCGGCGGCACTAGGCTTAAACCGTGAGATGGTGAGAAAAAAGGAAAGCGGCAGATTGTTATTGGGCTATTGACCACCTCAACCGGTAGACCGGTGGCGGTAAGGGTATTTGAAGGAAACACCTCGTGAATCAGTCCACGGTTATTAACCAAATAAAAGAGCTAAAAGAGGAGTTTGGAATTAAAGAAGTTATTTTTGTTGGTGACCGGGGGATGATTACCACTAAACGAATTGAAGAAATGGAAACCGGTTACGAGTGGGTCAAATATATTACCGCTATTAAACGAAAAGAAATGATGGAACTTGTAAAAGATGAAAACCACCCGGTCCAGATTAGTCTTTTTGATCATAAGAATCTAACCGAATTAGTTGTTTACGGAAAAAGATATATCCTTTGCCACAATCCCTACCGTAAAGAAGAAGACGTTAATACCCGTCTTTATTTGCTGGAAAAAACAAAAGTCAAATTGGAATCTATTTTAACCAGGGTAAATAAAGGACGCCTTAAGAATAAAGATAAAATTGCCAAAAAGCTTTATAAGTGGATTGACCGGTGGAGTATGGAGAAATTCTTTATCACTGAATATGACGAAGGGTATTTTAGATATAAGTTGGACGAAGAGAAAATAAACAGATATTCGGCGCTTGACGGCTGCTATATAATAGTGTCCAACGTAGCTCAAGAAGAAATGGGTAAAGAAGAAATTGTTAACCGGTATAGGGATTTGAAGTATGTGGAGCAGGCGTTTCGGATGATGAAAACTACCGATTTACTAGTCAGGCCGATCAGGCACTGGAATCCCGAACGGGTAAAAGGTCATGTGTTTATGTGTATGCTTGCTTATTTGGTAACCTGGGAAGCAAAGAACCGTCTGTCGGATATTTTGGAAAAGGATCAAACAAAACAATGTGAAGGTAATAGCCTGCGGGAAGTATGGGACTCATTAGCTCACATTAATATTGGTTTTATTGAAGCAGGTGGAAATAAAATTGAACAGGTTAGTGATATTAACAAATATCAAAAGAAGGTTTTAAAAATGCTCAACGCTCAAATTAATAAAAAAGCATTAATTCGATTGTCGCTAAGAAATTGATGCTTGTATTTTTTAATATGGTTGATTTTGCTGGGTTTTGTTGTTGTTCGTATTCAAACTTCAGTTTATACGGAAAACCGGAGGACGGAGGACGAACCACCCCTGGTGCTACCAAAGAGGTGAAAGAAGAACCTGAAGCGGAACCAGGGGGGTTACCAGAGGGCGAAATACAACCTAAAGAAAAGCGGCCGCGCAAAGTGGCGATAAAGGCCAGCGTCCCCTGGGACAAACTTTCTTCCATCGTTACCGGCGTTATTAAGCCCTTAAAAACGTCCGGAGCAGAACCGGAGATTACCATTGAAATCAAGGCCGAAACTCCCGGTGGTTTTGACCGCATCACATTGGATAGCAAAATAAAGGAAACCCTTTCGCAGTTGGGGGCAAAGATTATACAGTGGGATGAAGAATAACAGCTTATTTTATTAAAAAGAACTTCTGGCTTTTATGAAGAAATTTCAAACTATCGCTCCTCACATCCGGTGGCGGATCCACCTTGAGGAAGCAAAAAGGACGTCCCCTTACTGAAAGCGTATTATCTCCTGATTCTGGTGCGGGCGGGGAGATTTGAACTCCCACGGGTTGCCCCACCGGATCCTAAGTCCGACGCGTCTGCCATTCCGCCACGCCCGCCTGGCTGGGGCGGCTGGATTCGAACCAACGAAATGGCGGATCCAAAGTCCGCTGCCTTACCGCTTGGCGACGCCCCAATAGTTATAAATGGGGTGGAAGATGGGGCTTGAACCCACGACCCCCAGAGCCACAGTCTGGTGCTCTAACCAACTGAGCTACTTCCACCATATTTTTATTATAAATCCCAGGTATACCAAGTATTTTGATTTTACCAAATAAGATTTTAAAAGTCAAGAGCAACATTCTTAAGTTTACATTTTAAGCTATATTTGTTAAATCAATCATTACGGCTGTTTCATCACAGTAAGGGAACTTAGGGCAATCCATACACTCTTTCCACACTTTTTGAGGTAATTTTTCTTTGGAAACAGGCGAAAAACCACACTTAAGAAAAAAACCTTCTTTATAGGTAAGGGCAAAAACTCGCTTAAGTTCTAATTCCCTGGCTTCCTGTAAAGAAGCTTTAACCAATATTCTTCCTATTCCTTGACCACTGAAACGATCATTTACCGCTAAGGACCTTATTTCTGCTAAATCTTCCCAGATAATGTGCAATGAACTTGCTCCCACCAGGTACCCGTTTTTTTCTGCCACGGTAAATTCACGTATGGCTTCGTAAAGTAAAGCCCGCGGCCTAATAAGCATAAGCCCCTGCTCCGCAAAATGGGAAATTAAGTTATAGATATTTTCCATATCAGAAATTTTTGCTTTACGAATTTGCATAACAGTTTTATCCTCTAAATCTCTATTTAAAAAACAATTTAAAAAACAATCAAGGAACGGTCAGTAAGCTGGTAAAATGAGGCTTTTAGTACAGCGTGTTGGTAGGTTAATGCGCCAACGGCATTTTTTGCCTCAAATACGGCTGCTTCAGCCTCTTTTAGTTTAGCTTTGGTAATCATCCCTACGGCATACTGTACTTTAGTAACACGCAAAGCTTCCTCAGCCGCTTGTAAACCCTGGATGGCGGCAGCATATTGCTCTTCCAGCGTGCATATATCGTGATATAAAGTACGCACCAGTTCCTTAATTTTTTTCTCGGCCTCGAAGGAAGTCAGTTCAGCAATATCCACGTCATATTTTTCAATATCGTACGGTTTGCTGAAAAAGTTTAAGTCCAACTTCTGGATGGAAATGTTTTGCTTTAACTTCCAAAGATCCCGGCTTGCTTCCACCGCTCTGGCTGCTTCCGTATCCAGATTATCTATTTGCAAAGGACTGTAAAATATTTTATCGGTTAATACAGGTCTGTCTTCCGGCCATAAATCAACTAACTTGTTAAAAGAAACGTAGGCTTTAGTTAACTCTTCCTGGGCCGCAGCAAGGTTTTCTTTGCTCGCCGCTTCTTTTGCCCCGGCTCCAATTACTACGCTTGCGGTTACTAATCCCACTCTTTGGGCCACGCCGGCCACCCGTAAGTTTTCTTCATCCCGGCTTAAGGCCACTTCTGCCGTTTGCACCTTTTCCAACGCCTTTAAGATCCCAATATACTTTTGGTAAACGTCAAACACCACTGAGTCTTGTTTGGCCTCGTAGTCCTTTTTTTGGATCCGCCAGTATAAGTCGCTTTGCACCAAACCATAAAAGGCGGCTTCTGCCTGCGGGTCAACATTACCCCCGGTAGGAGTAAATTTAACCAAATCAGCCGCATCCTCTCTTTGTTCGTAAGTTTTGTCAATATTTAGTTTGGCGACTTTAACCTCACTGCCGGCGGTTAAAGCTCTTTTTGCCGCCTCACTTAAACTAAGCTCCGGCCTGGCGGGTTCTTTGGCCCAGGCCAGGGACAAACCAAGGCTTAATAACATAATCAATCCTACCGATACAGTTAATACTCGACGCATAAAATCACTCCTTTTTTAAAAAGCATTTCTTAGGTGGGTAAGCTGGGTTACTTCGTTTTTTTGATTAAACTTTAAGGCCAGGACATCAAGGCGCACCGGCATTTCTGACTGTCCGGCCTTCTTTAAGTAAAAAGAGGCTACCTGCCGAACCTTTTTTTGTTTAGTTCTTTTTATGCTTTCCTGAGGCAAGCCAAAATTATTTGTCTTGCGGCTTCGCACTTCCACAAACACCAAAACCGGGCCTTCTTGAGCAATAATATCAATTTCTCCCCACGGGCAGCGAAAATTTCGCTGGACTATTTTATACCCTTGTTTTACCAGGTAAGCTGCTGCCTCCTCCTCCCCCTGCCGGCCCAAAAGCTGTCTTTCCTTACCCATCTTTTCCACGTCAATTTTATCCTTTTTATCCTTTTCAATTTAAAAGGTCTAAAGTAAAGCGACCCAACTTGCCTTCCCGAAATTCTCTTAAAAGATGAACCGCGGCTTTGTGGCAATTTACGGTCCCGCCAGGATCAAGAAAGCCTCTCTTTTTTCCTATTTGGACCAGCAGCAATTGTTTATCGGCAGGCATTTCCGCCAATTGGTAAGGCTGCATAATTGCCTGGGGTTGGTGTTGGCCTAGCCAGGTTAATAACTCACCGGCCGCTTCCTCTACGTCAAATATTTCTTCCTTAATTGCTCCTGTAATCGCTAATTTAAAAGCAGAAACCGGGTCATCCAGCTTGGGCCATAAAACACCGGGTGTGTCTAATAATTCTATATTTTGTTTTTGGCTAGCCCGAAGCCATTGCGGCCCGCGGGTTAAGGCCGGACGCTTACCGGTACGGGCTACGCTTTTCCCTGCCAGGCAGTTAATAAATTGCGATTTACCTACGTTAGGAATGCCTACCACCATACAGCGGGGGGGACGGGAGAACAACCGCCTATTTTTATTTGTAGCAGCTTTAGTCTTTTGATATAATTCGTTTACCGCGGGAATAATCGCGTTCATCCCTTCTCCCTTAACAGAATCTACCGCTAGAGCAGGCGTCCCCTTTCTAAATAAAAATTCCAACCAGGCCGAGGTTAGCTCCGGGTCGGCCAAATCAGCTTTATTTAAGACAATTAAAAGGGGTTTTAAACCCAGTATTTTTTTCAAAAGAGGATTGCGGCTGCTTTCCGGAATGCGGGCATCAACAATTTCAATAACCACATCAACCAACCGCAAGTCTTTTTGAATCAGTCTTTTAGCTTTAGCCATATGCCCAGGATACCATTGAATTTTCATACCTTCACCCGGCTAAACTCTACTTTCCGGTTAGCAGTCTAATCCTTTGCGGGGGCCAATAAACTAAAATGGCTTTACCTACTACGTATTTCTGGGGTAAAGGTCCCCAAACGCGGCTGTCGTCGCTGTTATTGCGATTATCACCCAGCGCAAGGTAATGGCCTGGCGGCACTATTATCGGCCCAAAATCATTAAAGTATAACCCTGCCGGCAGGTATTCCTCCGGTACTTGCTGGTTATTAATGTAGAGCATACTGTTTTTAAGGGTTACTGTTTCCCCGCCAAAAGCAATTAGCCTTTTAACAAAATCACGGGTTGGGTCCAAAGGGTACTTAAAAACAATAATATCACCCCGTTGGGGAGACCAGAAATGGTAATTAAATTTACTGACAATAATGCGGTCTCCTACCTGCAGGGTAGGCTCCATGGAACCCGAGGGAATAAAAAAAGGTTGAATGATAAAAATCCTGATCACCACGGCCAGCAAAACCGCTACAATTATTGATTCCATAAATTCATAAAAGGCTGATTTTTTAGTCACTTGCGGCTCGACTCTTCCGGTTATCCCCTCACCAGATTTTACTTTCTCCATAATTTATTTCAATTTACCTCCCGCCTGGCCTAAAACTAACCTCAGCTTTCAGCCATCAACATTTTTAACCCTGCTGACAGCTTGACTCTTAATCGCTGTATGCTGAATAATTACAAATTTTTATCTATATATATTATTTTAAGCGCAAATTACCGGCGTTCCTTAAGGCGGGCCGCTTTACCTTTAAGCTTGCGAAGATAATAAAGTCTGGCTTGCCGTACTACACCGCGTCTTACTACCTCAAGGCGCTCAATTTTTGGTGAATGGAGAGGAAAGGTTCTTTCCGCGCCAATCCCGTATGAAACCCGTCGGACGGTGAAAGTTTCGTTTAAACCTCCCCCTCTTCGTCTAATTACAACTCCTTCAAACATTTGCAGCCGCTCGCGTCCGCCTTCGACTACTTTTACGTATACTCTTACGGTATCCCCGGGTCGAAATTCAGGTAAATTCTTCTTTATCTGTTCTTGTTCTAAAAAACTAATTAAATTCACCAATCACGTCGTCCTTCCTAAATTTAGTATATAATACTACCTATTCTAAATTCAATTGTTTTAAAAAAATTAAAATTTCCTTAAGTACCTCTTTGTCTTCTTTGGCTAGTAAAGCCGGATTTAAAAGTTCGGGGCGCCTTTCCATGGTTCGGAGCAACGCTTGACGCCTGCGCCAACGCCGGATTTTTTCGTGATGCCCGCTTAAAAGAACCTCGGGAATATCATAACCCCGGTAAACCGGCGGCCGCGTATACTGGGGGTACTCAAGCAGACCTTGCTGAAAAGTTTCTTCTTGCAAAGAATTGCTTTTCCCCAACACGCCTGGGATGAATCGGCTCACTGCGTCAACCATAAGCGCCGCCGGCAGTTCACCACCGGTAAGGATGTAATCCCCAATAGATATTTCATCGTTTACCAAATGCTCTCTAACGCGTTCATCAACCCCTTCGTAATGGCCGCAAATTAAAACCAAATGTTCTTCCCGTGCCAGTTCACTCGCCAGGGCCTGACTAAAAACCTGTCCGGTTGGACAAAGCAAAATAACCCGTCCTAAAGAACTACGCTGGCTTTTTAGCCAGTCTATAGCTTCAAAAAATGTTTGAGGGGCCATTACCATTCCCGCCCCTCCGCCATAAGGGGCATCATCTACACTGTGATGCTTATTACGGGAAAAGTCACGTAAATTTATTAAATTTATGATCAGCAACCCTTTTTCCTGCGCTCTTTTAATAATACTGGCGCTAAAAGGACCGCTAAACATTTCGGGAAAAATAGTAAGAATATCAATAATCACTTAACCACCAACCACTAGCCGACACTAACTTAACCGCTTCCAGGTTATTAATTAAGTAAACCCGGCAACAGTTCAACCACCAGGCGCTTGTTTTTTAAGTCAACTTCTTTAACCACTTGCTTTAAAGCCGGAATTAATATAGGCCGTTTATTGTTTTGCGCCTCAACCACATAAACATCATTAGCCCCGGTTTTTAATACGTCCTGAATTATTCCCAGGTACTCCCCTCCGGTTGTGTAAACATCAAGGTTAATAAGCTCAAATACATAAAAGGTATCCGGCGGTAAGCTTACCAACTGGTCCTTGGTTACTTGAAGTAAAGCGCCTTTTAAGTCTGCTGCGGTGTTCATCTCGTTTATTTCCTTAAACTTTAAAATAATGTACTTTTTATGAGGGGATGCCCTTTCAATTTGGTATTTGCTTCTTTTTGCTCCGGAAAATACAATCACTTGTTCCATTTTATAAAAACGTTCCGGAAAGTCAGTCAACGGCAAGACCCGTACGCATCCTTTGTTGCCCTGGGTATTAACAATCTTACCAATAGTAATGTACTCTTCGGCCATTTCCTTTACCAATCAATTTAAACAATGTCCACCACTACTTTTTTATTTTGTTTAGTAGCGGCTGCCTTAGTTAAAATACGGATAGCCCGGGCAATACGGCCTTGTTTGCCAATTACTTTTCCCATATCCTCCGGGGCCACTTTTATTTCTATAAAACAAGATTTTTCTTTCTCGGTCATATTTACTACTACCTTATCCGGCTCATCAACTAAAGCTTTGGTCAGAATTTCAACCAATTCTTTCACTTTAAGGTACCTCCCTCGAAAATAATCGCCGGTAATCATGGAAAGTATGTCAACAGAACCGTCCCCTTGACACGTGACACGTAACTTTAAATGAGTCCGGCTTTATTAAATAAGGCCCGGGCAGTGGGAGTCAACTGGGCTCCATTTTTTAACCAGTACAAAGCTTTTTCTTGATTAATTTTAACTTCAGCCGGTTCTTTCAGCGGGTTGTAATAACCAATTTCTTCAATAAAACGTCCGTCACGCGGTGCACGTACGTCGGCAACCACAATACGATAAAAAGGCTTCTTTTTTTTCCCCATGCGCCGCAATCTTATTTTTACCATTTAACTAAGATTAACCTCCTTATTATCCAGTGTTTCCAAAATTTAAGTTCTAATATCCTAAAACAAAGACTTCCCTTTTTTGCCTGGCAGTAATGGACCTGACGCCAGCTTGCCTTTTCCCTTGACTCCTTTTTCTAAATCCAAAAATTGTTTCATCATTTTTTTGGTTTGTTCAAACTGCTTAATCACCCGGTTTACATCCTGAATAGTTGAACCGCTCCCCCGGGCAATCCGCTGCCGCCGGCTTCCGTTAATTTCGTGGGAATGTTGTCTTTCCCACATGGTCATAGAGTTAATTACTGCCTCCACGTAAACCAGTTCTTTGTCATCTATTTCCAATTCTTTAAGCTTTTTGATGCTCCCCAGTCCTGGAATCAGACCGATAATTTGCTGCAGCGGTCCTAATTTTTTAACCTCCCGCAGTTGCTCTAAGAAATCATTAAGGTCAAATTCCGCCTTACGGATTTTTTTATTTAGTTTAGCCACCTGTTCGGCGTCAAAATTAGCCTGAGCTTTTTCTACCAGCGTAAGGACATCGCCCATGCCCAAAATACGGTCTGCCATACGGACGGGGTGAAAAGGTTCCAAGGCATCCAACTTTTCCCCCACCCCAACAAATTTTACAGGACAACCGGTAACCGTTTTCACTGATAAGGCTGCCCCACCCCGGGTATCACCATCCAGTTTAGTTAGGACCACCCCGTCCAACCCTAACCGCCGGTGAAAGGTTTCGGCTACGTTAACGGCTACTTGACCGGTCATGGCGTCAACAACCAGTAATATTTCGTGAGGGTGAACTTTAGCCTTAATGGCCTCAAGCTCAGCCATTAGTTCGTCATCAATGTGAAGCCGCCCTGCCGTATCAAAAAGCAAAACGTCTTTTCCCGTTTTAACCGCCTGCTCTGCCGCTTGAAAGGCAATATTTACCGGTTTTTGGTTTGGTTGGCCCGCAAAAACCGGCAGGTTTAATTGCTGACCCAAAACTTGCAACTGCTTGATGGCCGCGGGACGGTATATATCCAAAGCAACCAACAAAGGCTGCCGCCCCTGCCTGTGTAACATGTCGGCCAGTTTAGCCGCGGTGGTAGTTTTCCCCGAGCCGTGTAAACCTACCAGCATGACTATAGTGGGTGGTTTTGAGGAAAGATTAATTTTTGCTTGAACCCCTCCCATTAACTGGGTCAATTCATCGTGGACAATCTTAATTACCTGCTGGGCCGGGGTTAAACTAGCCAGTATTTCTTGACCAAGGGCGCGTTCCTTAACGCGGGCAATAAAATCCTTTACCACCTGGAAATTTACATCTGCCTCCAGCAACGCCCGGCGCACCTCGCGCATGGCTTCATCAATGTCGGCAGAAGTCAGTCGGCCTTTGTTTTTTAACTTATGAAAAACACCCTGTAATCTTTCCGCTAAATTAGCAAAAATTATTTTTCACCTCGTTAGCGTGTTTTCTAACGCCACGATTGTAACTGATTAAAAGAATATTGTCAAGGAAAAGAACGAACTGACCCCGTGAGGCTTCACGGCAAACACGCTGTTAGTTGCCATGCGTCAATTATACTGTTTCCGCTTCGTCTACTAATCGTTTCCATAATGATTCAACGTTTAATTTCTTTACCCACTGCTCCAGATAATCTATATCTAATTTTTCATATTGTACTTCATAAACCCAGAGGGCATCTGTAAATTGCTTCTCACTTCCGCCGGATTGTTTTGCCCATCTCAACTTGGCTAAGATTGTATCTTCGGGACTTGAAACCAGCATTTTTAGCCTCATGAACTCTTCACCAATTTTACGCGAAAAACGCGACCGGTCAAAAGGTTCGTCGGTTAATATCCAAAAGTCAACTTTATCCCCGGTGTTTACATTAATTAGATTAAACATGCTCTGCTTGTTAATTGCGTCAAGAATGTTATCTTCATCTAAATAAAAATCTGGTAGAGGAAAAGCTTCGACTAATTTCTTTGCTACTGACTTCTGAATAGTAATAATCATATCTATATCATGGGTAGACCGTGGTTCACCCTGTAAGCTTGAAACAATAGACCCCGTTATCATATATTTGGATTCCAGCTTGATTGAGTACTTGAATAACCTTCTTTAATAATTCTTGTTGTGACACTTATCCAGACGCTCCAAAAATATTTTTTTAAATTCTTCATCGCCAAGATTAGGGTACCTCTTGCGTAGCCCATGAATAAAAAGCTGCCTGGTAAATTCAGACAACTCAAATGCTTTAAGCAACCTTTTTTCAGGTGACATTTGGCGAAGCACCTGAATGTATATCTTATGATTTGGTCGTTCTTTAATATTCATAGTTTCCTCACGACCTAGTTATTGTCTGGTTTATCGTAACTACTTGGGTTCAGAGGGGCAAAGGCACACAGGCACAAAGTTTTTTGCCTATTTTCTGCTTAACTTTCTGATTAAACTGCTAAGCATTCGTTCTATTCAGGTGGATAGCCTGTAGGCAGTTAGGCTGTAGGAGAAAATTATGCGCGACTAACAGCCT
>JJNX02000060.1 GCA_000681355.2 Peptococcaceae bacterium SCADC1_2_3 | reverse complement strand
GTTGAAGTGGAGGAACAGAACTAATGGACGATTCTTTCGGTAAACAGGAACTACGAGCTAAACCCAGCGGACCCGTCGAATGCCTGGGTATGACGTTCCCGAACGATGAGGAGCGCCGGGAGTACTTCCTGGAAAAGCTGCGCGAGAAACTCCAGGACCCGGAGTTCCGCAAGATCGAGGGGTTCCCCATCGGTACGGACGAGGATATCCTTACCCTGTCTGACCCGCCGTACTACACCGCCTGCCCGAACCCGTTTATCGGGGACTTCATCCGGCACTTTGGCAAGCCGTATGACCCGACAACGGACAATTATCGGCGCGAGCCGTTTGCGGCGGATGTGAGCGAAGGCAAAAACGACCCCATCTACAACGCCCACTCCTACCACACCAAAGTGCCGCACAAGGCGATCATGCGGTACATCCTGCATTATACGGAACCGGGGGATGTGGTCTTCGACGGCTTCTGCGGAACGGGAATGACGGGAGTGGCAGCACAGTTATGCGGCGATAAGGCCGCGGTTGAGTCTTTGGGCTACCGGGTGGAAGCCGACGGCACGGTTTACGCGCCGGAACCGGGTGAAAACGGCAAGACGATGTGGAAGTCCTTCTCCAAGATCGGAGCGCGCCGGGCTGTCTTAAACGACCTGTCGCCCGCCGCCACCTTCATTGCTTACAACTACAACACGCCGGTGGATGTGGCCGACTTTAAAAGGGAAGCCGGGCGCATTCTGCAGGAGGTGGAGGAGGAATGCGGCTGGATGTACGCCACCCTGATCAGTGGCGCCACGGCAGCCGGACCGCCGGGTGCAAGTCCGGGAGATGAAGCCGAAGTTAAGATGCTTGCCGGGAAAGTCCGCTCCACCAAGTCCGCGGACGAGATACGGCTCCTCATCAACCAACTCAAAAGGCAGACATCGAAAGTCGGCACAATAAACTACACCGTCTGGTCGGATGTCTTTATCTGTCCGGATTGCACGCGCGAAGTGATCTTCTGGGAAGCGGCGGTAGACAAGGACGCCGGCAAGGTGCACGACACGTTTTCCTGCCCTTATTGCCAGGCCCGGCTTACCAAGCGCACCATGGAACGCGCCTGGGTGACGCGGTTCGATCAGGCCATCAACCAGTCTGTGCGTCAGGCCAAACAGGTACCCGTGCTCATCAACTACAGCGCGGGTAAAAAGCGGTACGAGAAAACGCCCGACGAATTCGACCTGGCGCTGATCGAAAAAGTCGAAAGCAGCGAAATTCCTTACTGGTTTCCGACCGACCGCATGCCGGATGGAGAAAAGACAAGAGACCCATTTAATACAGGCATCACCCATGTGCACCATTTTTATACGAAGCGGAATTTGTGGGTGCTGGGGGCGGTACTCAATAAGATCAAGAAATCTGATAATAAACTGCCTTATACCTGGTTTACGTCGTCCCTAATTAGAACAACAAAGATGTACAAGTTCACATTAGATCGTAAGATGGGGAATGTGATGGGTACTCTTTATATTCCTTCCCTATGGACAGAAAACTCACCAAGCAAGTTATTGAAATATAAAAAAGCTGATTTTCAAAAGGTTAATTTTACTGATAGTTTAACTGCATTAACTTCTAATCAATCTATTACTAGTAGTCTGCATTCTTGTCCCTTTTCTATAAAAGATTATATCTTTACCGACCCACCCTTCGGCGGCAATCTGATGTACTCGGAGCTTAACTACCTCTGGGAAGCATGGCTTCGTGTTTTCACCAATAACAAACCGGAGGCAATCGTAAATAAAACTCAGGATAAGGGGCTTCTCGAATACCAGCAGCTCATGACCCGCTGCTTCCAGGAATACTACCGTGTCCTCAAACCTGGCCGCTGGATGACGGTCGAATTTCACAATTCCCAGAACAGGGTATGGTATGCTATCCAAGAAGCGCTTCAAGCGGCAGGCTTTGTCGTCGCCGATGTGCATACGCTGGATAAACAGCAGGGCACGTTCAACCAAGTCGCTGCCGCAGGCTCAGTGAAGCAGGATATTATCATCTCCGCCTACAAACCTAACGGTGGCCTTGAAGAGCGCTTCAAACTCGAAGCCGGCACGGAAGGCGGTGTTTGGGACTTTGTCCGCACCCACTTACGGCAACTGCCTGTTGCCGTAGTCTCTGGTCCCAAGTCCAAGATCTTAAGTCAGAACGACTTAGGATTAGGGACTTTGGACATTGGACTTCGTTTGGAGATCGTTGCCGAACGCTTAAACTACCTGCTTTTCGACCGCATGGTGGCCTTCCACGTCCGGCGCGGGGTGATTGTTCCTCTGTCTGCTGCGGAATTCTACGCCGGACTGGAGCAACGCTTCCCAGTGCGTGACGGTATGTATTTCCTATCCGACCAGGTGGCCGAGTACGACAAGAAGCGCATGACGGTCCGCGAGGTACTGCAGTTGCAGCTATTCGTCACCGATGAATCCTCCGCCATCCAGTGGCTCAAGCAACAACTCACCAGGAAGCCGCAGACCTTCCAGGAACTCCATCCGCAGTTCCTTAAAGAGATCGGTGGCTGGCAAAAGTACGAAAAGCCACTGGAGCTTTCGGAACTGCTGGAGCAAAACTTCCTATGCTACAAAGTGGAGCAGGCTTCCAGCCTGCAAAAACCTGTGCCCAGCCAGATTCACGGCTACCTGTCCACCAACTTCAAGGAATTGCGCAACCTGCCCAAGGATGCCCTGGAGCTTCGGAGTAAGGGCAAGGACCGCTGGTACGTGCCCGACCCGAACAAGGCCGGCGACCTGGAGAAGCTGCGTGAACGGACTCTACTCAAGGAATTTGAGGAATATAAAATGCAAGCTGGGAAGCCTGCTCCACGAAAACTGAAGGTATTCCGCCTGGAGGCCGTCCGCGCCGGGTTCAAAAAGGCCTGGCAGGAGCATGATTACGCTATCATCACCGCCATCGCCCAAAAGATACCCGACAACGTCCTCCAGGAAGATCCCAAGCTCCTCATGTGGTATGACCAGGCGGTGACGCGAATGGGGGAGGGAAGGTAACTATGTCAAGTCTTGGAGGAAAAAAGACATTAGAGGAGGTGGAAAAGGGATTGGAATTGGAAGTCAAAACGTTAACGCCCATGTGGACAGGTAACGCGACGGGCGTGGTGGACCGCATCCATGAAACGGGCATCATTGGTAGTCTGCGGTGGTGGTTTGAAGTATTTATACGTGGCCTTGGCGGGATGGTGAAAGACCCTACTAAAAATGAACGCAGCAGCTTTGATTCCGAAAAGTATGAGAAGTCCAACGCAACCGATGAACGCGCCTGCTTGCGTGATGCCGGTCTTTGCGATGTATCGCAGGTTTTCGGAGCCACAGGCTGGTGTCGCCGCTTCCGTCTGACAATTGCCGATCAAACTCAACAGGATACCTCATCGCGCAAACAGATCAGCGCCAGTCGCATTAATCCAAAGACGAACAAAAACCCTACCTGGTGGTTCCTAGACTTCCCGCGATCTGGCATAATGACCATTCAAGTGCAAAGCCTGGCCCAAGATTTTCCTGCCGAAGTCATCGGCGGGTTGTTGCAATTTCTGGCTGATTGGGCAGCCGTGGGGGCAAAGGCGCAAATGGGGTTTGGTGTGGTTGAACCGGTAAGCAGCCGGGTTGATACCCGCACCCTTTACGACTGGCTTGTTGCTACAACCGGGGACCGGCAATACTCCAAATTACCCAGTCTGCAGAATATTTTCCTGACCTGTATTCAACTGCAAAACGCTACGGATAAAAGCACTTTTAACCTTAAATACGATCTGCGTCAGCTTTTTGCCGGGCAGCAAAACACGAGACTGCGCCATTTTGTAATGGGCACGGTCAAAGGCGGGAGGATAGCAGCCAAAGTCAAAATGTCTCGCCCCTACGGCTATGGCTTGATCCGTGTCTGGGGCTGGATTCTGGAACAGGCGGAGGTATACAATGATTCCTGGAACCGGGAAAAAATAGTAACTGTCATTTATGAACACTTGAGTACAAATTATACCATGCAGTCCTGGCGAGAGATGAACTCGCCCAGGGATTCCGTTACGCCTAACAATAGTGATGTTAAGGGATTTCTGCGGAGTTTACTAGGTCTGGGAGGTGAAGATGATGCAGTTTGAATACTATGCCCTCCGGCGAGCAGAACTGTCAAATGTTTTTAGAGAACTTGATCAAGCTGCTATAACGCTTGATCAAGCAAAAGACAAGCAAATCCGCGAAGAGGCCAAGAATCTAATGGAACGGGCAGCTCATGAGGCACTTAAGATTGACCCCCATCTATCCTACCTGTGGTTTTGGGCCAGGAAGGAGGAGGCGGAGAAGGAAGAATCTGAACGCACATCCGAGATTGCCAATTCAATCAGGCATATCTGGCATAAGGGACAACAAACACGTTCTATACCAGACGCTTTTCAATTATCCCCGGATGTATCTGCTGTTAAGTACATGCCGCCGCTTAGTTTTATGCTTTGCATTCGCTTTAAACTACAAAAGCCTTACATTAGCAAGGATGAAAGAGACTTTTACCTTCTCGACAATCCAATTCGTAAAGAAAAAATTTTCCAGGCGCCAATGGTCGCTGCTACAAGTTGGAAAGGCGCGCTGCGAGCGGCACTGTGGCAATTAGGGTACAAAGAGAATAATGAGATTGCTATTCGCTTGCTGGGCAACCCGCGTGACAGTGACAAACATCGGGCTGGACGCCTCTACTTTTACCCGACCTTTTTCGACAAGATTGGCCTGGAAGTGCTCAACCCGCACAGCCGCGAAACCGGCGTGGGTGAGCGAGGGCCGATTTTGATGGAATGCGTGCCTGAAGGAGTTGGGACGCTTTTGCTCCTGTATGTGCCCTTTGGTCCCGTCAAGCAAAAAGAGAATGAAAGACGCGCTGAAGTAGCTCAGGACTTAGAAGCGCTGGCCGAGGGAGTCCAGGCCATGCTCACCACCTATGGTTTTGGGGGAAAGATAAGCAGCGGCTTTGGCACGGCATACGACAAACTGGCAGGTGAAAGCAAACTTGCTCTTAGAGCCGAACTACCCGATGAAGCGACTCCAGCCACCACCTCGCCCGAAACAGGGCAACCGACACCTGCTCTGCCCCGTTACCTGGTGTCGACCACGCAACTGCACCCTGATTTTTGCCAGCCGGACGGCGGTCTGAAATTGGAGGCACAGTACCAGGTTCTGGTGGAGAGTCGGGGTCAGAAATATACTAAAAATGATCGCCAGCTATACGCCAAGGCAAAAAGCTGGTGGGCGCGAGAGGGGCAACAACCGGCGGAGGCAGCGATTCAAAAATCAGAATCCGAAGCGGATCCAGCAGCAATTGAAACATTGTCGGTATCGGAATGGACATTCTCCAGTTTAAGCGAGATGCGAGCACTGGCCCAGAGCGTGGCAGCCCGGTTGCGGGAGGTGAGCGAAGCATGAGCGACACTTTCTGGAAGCCATCAGATGAACAACTGCGCACGATTTTGTTGCTGGAAGTGGTAGGGCTTCTTCACGATTTGGGTAAGCTGTCGAACGGCTTTATTAAGCGTGTCGCTGAAGACCGACCTGCAAACTTTCGGTACGATTATGAATTGTTGGCCGACCCCAACATGGTGTTTCCTCAAATGGAGAAAAGTATTTCTAAACACACAAATACAATGCAGAAGCGGGCAAATGACGCTAATAGGGATGCTCCTTTCAAAGATCGGCCAGATATGACACGATATTTTCAAAGTCACAGCTTGCAAGGTTGGGATGAGCAGCAGTATAATCTGGCTGAACTTCTGCTTATTACAGAACCAAAATATGTTGGTATAAATTGGTCCCAGATTCTTGGCAAAAGTATGGAACCGGCAAAGCTGATCGGACGCCTTCATGGCGTTGCTCATTATGAAAAGGAAGAAGCAGAGAAAGATCAGTACAAGCAACCGTTTGCTGATACATGGGCTACTTCCCCATTTGGGGTAGAAAACCACATTCCTGTTGATACACCAGGGGTCGATCTTACGGTTGCCCTGACTACACTTCCGCTCCATGACATATCGAAAATACTTACAGACAAGCGACGTGATTGGCTTGCAGTCATTAGAAAACTTATGGCGAAAGGCATTGCGGAAACACAACGCCCGACGAACGAAGTATCGCTATGGGACTGGGGCTATACTGTAGCCACCATGACCAAGGGGGCCGCGGCCTGGATTTTCAAGAACGGCTGGCCTGCGGCGCTCGACGACATTCCCTACCGTACCCTGCGCATCAACCTGAACAGGCTGGAACGCTATATCCGCAGTGAGAAAATCAGTGACGCTCTGGGCGTGCGTCAGACCCTTGAGGAAGCCTTCAAGCGGGTACGAACGCTGCTCGAAGAGACCTATGCCCTGGCGAACCGCTTCTATCACGACGAAACCGGCGATTATTACCTCTTTCCAGACCTGTATAGCGAAGATGAGATGACTGCCCTGCGTGACGCGATTCAAGAGCAGTTTCCGTCCGATTTGTGCCCTCAGGTCCACCTGGGCGAGCGGGTCACGGCCGGTGAGTTAGATAGCAAGTCAACATCATATGCTCCTCAAGCAGTGCGCCGGTTGGTGGCGGAACCGCGAGAGCAGGCTCTACGAGAAGATGCTGTGCGCTCCGACAATAACCTGTACCTTTTTGAAGAAGAGTGGTCCGAAGGACGGCCCGAGAACGCCGAAATCTGCACGGTCTGCGGCGTCCGGCCGGTGGGCTATCCGCGTCAGGGGACAGCTCCTGGAGTAGAGCGGGAACTGGCGAGATGGGCCACGCAGGAAAAGGCCAAACAACGTAACGTCTGCCGCGTTTGCCTGGACCGGCGCGGCCGCCGCGCCCAAGAATGGGTGACAGGTGATCAACGGGGTACCATCTGGACCGACGAGGTGGCCGATGACAACGGCCGTCTGGCTTTGTTTATCGGCAAGCTGGGTCTGGAAGGATGGCTGGATGGCACATTGTTGAGTACCATTAAGGTCACCGGCAGTACAACTAAAAAACCATCACCAGCCAGACTTTACCGCATCGCAGAAACGGCCCGGTCATTTTGGCGGCAGGTAACAGATGAAATAGCACCCAAAACCGTTGGGCGCCGCTTATTTCGCCTGGCTCTTTATCCCCATGCAACCAGTCTGCTTGATTTGGGAGACTATCATACCTATGAATTGAACGTGGATGGTTTTGTGTTGAGTGTAGTTTGGGATAAACCGAATGGCCGTTTCTTATCTGTCGAGAACCTGGCCTACTTTGCCAGCCGCCGGGGTGTGGGCCAGAACGAACTGGCCGGCCTCCTTCAGGGGCAAACTTTTAATATTTTGGAACCTTCCGCTTTCCAGCAACCCGGTCAGGTGCTGAATACTGTGCAGATCGAGCGCGTTGAGAAACTGGGTGGCTACCAGCCAGCCATTCCCCTGCTGGCCGAACCGGGGGTGTGCATGATCTTGGTGCCGGCCGACAAGGTATTGGACCTGGCACGGACCGTGAAACGCGAGTACGAGCGACAAATGGGGCGGGTACGCGACCGGCTTCCCTTGTACATGGGACTGGTCTTCTGCCCGCGTCGCACGCCCATCCGCGCCGTCCTGGAAGCCGGTCGATCGATGCTTAATATGGCCGGCGGTGAACAGTGGAAGGATTGGAGGTTGAAAGACAAATCACCCAATCCTGGTGAATGTGAGCTTGTTTTTGAAAACGGTATCACCTGGCGCGTGCCCATACTCGCCGGCGACTGCAAAACACGTGACAAATGGTATCCACGTTTATATCAGGGATTCGTCCAGCGAGACGCTAAACCAACCCTTGTTACTGAGTTGCAGATTAATCCACCAAAAGGCGGTCCAAACCCTTTGTGGAGAGTCTGGGTCCGGCCCAGCCGCTTTGATTTTGAATTTCTGGATACTACCGGCCGGCGTTTCGAGATTTGTTACGGCAAGGACGGCCGCCGCCCGCGCCGCACCCGTCCTTTCTACCTGGAAGACATGGACCGCCTGGACGTCCTTTGGAAATTAATGCGATGCCTGGCTACATCTCAGCGTCATCAAGTGATCCGTGCCATTGAGACTACCCGCGAGACATGGTACGGGCGAAATGATGGTAACCAGGCACAAAGTGATGATGTGTTATGGCAATTTGTGGCCGATACTCTGGCCGGAGCCACCTGGCCCAAGGAGCAACCCTGGACAAGCATCCATTCAGAGTGGCAGGAAAAACTCATAGTGGCTGGCGTCAGCGGTGAACTAGCCGATCTGGCTGAGCTGCATATGGAAATCTTAAAAGAGTAAAGGAGGTAGATCCCAATGGCGACTTACGAACGCCGACGTTATCTGTTCATGACCACCGATCCGGTACATGTCGGCACCGGCGGCTACCGATTGGGGCGCGTCGACAATAGCATTGTACGCGAACCAGGCACCAGGGTGCCCAAAATACCTGGCACCAGCCTGCATGGCGCGGCCCGTTCTTACGCTGCCCAGTTGTACGAGAACCCTGCTGCCGCGGGCCAGGACCATAGAGAAGTCAATAACCCGGACCAGGACCCGGTATGTTACACCTTTGGTTATCTGCAAAAAGTACCGGGACAGGAAGATAAAACTGTTGCTTTCTCCGGTGTAGTAAATGTCTTTGACGCCCACGTACTGCTTTTTCCGGTACATTCCATGGCCGGGCCGGTTTGGGTGAGCACTGTTGATCGGCTTCAAGAAGCAGGGTTTACCGTCAACGGCGTGCCCACCAGTTGGAGAACCAAAAGTGATGCGGGCGCTGTTCTTTTGAACTGGGAACGTAAGGATGCTCTCAATCTGGGCTGGCTGATGGTGAGCATCGACGGTAAGGTGACTGTGACCGTTCCACCCAAGTGGAAAGATGAACCACGCTGGCAGGCCGTGCAAGACCACCTGGTTCTGGTGCAGGAGGCGCTCTTTAGCCAAATCGTGAACAGCAACCTGGAGGTACGGACATCGGTGGCTATAGATCCAAAACGCGGCGCGGCCGAGGACAAAGCACTCTTTACCTACGAGGCGCTACCCCGCACCACTTTTCTGGTGGCCGAAGTTGTGCTGGATGACTATCGAGGTGGCGCGGATGGCCAGCCATTTCCCAAGGATAAAACGACAAAGGACAACGTCCTGCCCGGAGGCCCCTGGAATGGACCACTGGATGTGGTGGAGGCCGGCCTGCGCATGATTGAATGGCTGGGAGTCGGCGGTATGGGCACGCGCGGTTTCGGCCGCATGGCCATTGTCGGCCAGCCCATGGAACAAAAGTATGGCGAGGGGGCATGGCAATGAGTAACAGCATGGTGCAATCCAACCTGGACTGGCTGGCGGCGCAGCATGCGCAAGAGATCATTCGCCGCACCAACGATAAAAAAGCCGGCGATGTGGACAATACCGTCACCAAGGCTTTAGGCGTTCTCCAAGAAAATGGCGTCTACGCTTGCCTCCTTTACTTGAAGGCCAAAGAGAAGGAAAACGGCGATATTGTGGTCGACGAGATGCTCAACTTGCTGGATGACCTGAGCTTCGATTGGGGTAAACCGCCATCCAACAAGGCCGAAGATGTGCTGTGCTACATTACCGAGAAAGTGACGGACACAGACCATCTGGAGCGGCTGTTGCTGGCGAAAGAAATACTGGAGCAAATGCTGATTTACGCCCGTTATGGCGCAAAAGCGCGCAGTTAGGAGGAATGAAATCATGACCTGGCGCCTGTATCAAGTTGTCTTTCGCCTGCGCTCTTCTCTGCATATTGGTTGTGGCAAAGTGGGCAACTTGCAGCGCACCCGTCCCTATGTCACCGGACGCGTGTTGTGGGGTGCGCTTACCATGCGGCTGACGCGAGACCAGGCCAGCGGGCGTGGTCCGGCCATCAATTCCCGTGACTACCAGCGTGTTGGACAGCAAGTTCATCAATCCCTGGCTTTTACTTATTTCTACCCGGCCACAAAATCAGGGGAGGATTACCGAGTTGACTGGTTCTGGGACGACGAACACAGTTTTGGACAACGTTTTCTCAGCAGTTACAGCGGAACCGCGCTTTCTTACCCGTATCAGTCGGCGTTGACAGGTATGCTTCATGAGGTGGAGTTTATATCTCCCACTACCCTGGACAATGGTGAGCCTGTTTTCTTGCTGGGCTACATATTCGAGAGGGACGATAACAAGTTGGCCTGGCAGGACGCATGCAAACGGTTGCAGGTAGGCGGCGAACGAGGCTACGGTTGGGGGGCTATCGAATTGGTTGAGGCTTGCGAGTCCAAAGACAGGCAATTGTTTGATGGGAAAGCAGTGTTTAACGTCGAGAATGATTTACCGGTTATCCGTTTGCCGGCTTCTGAACAGACGCCAGGACGCTTATTGGCTCACACACTGACAACGAACCTGCCGGCTGCCGGTAAGTTGGAGCCACTTGTCGGCCGCGAATGGCGATCAGATGCTTCCCGCCATCGTTACGCGGGCCAGTATGTTGCATTCAATGACGTTTGCTTCACCCCTGGGAGCACGGTTAGTAAGGAGCTTGATTTCTCGGTTGGCGTGTTTGGTGTGTGGCGAATGGTTTGATGAGGTGTGCGGAAGGATTCAAACGGGGGAATCCACGTGAGTTTCACTAGTTCCTCTCCATTACTAGGTTTTTATGTGCTGAGGTGTGAGCCCAATTTTATGTCGCCTCGGATACCGGATATTTAGACGAACAGCGTTTCAGTGAATTGATGAACCTGTCAATGGAGACAGGACGCATTGCCGGTGGCCTTCGAGTTTCCGTTAAAAAGAGGTGCGACGCAAAATGAAAGAAACCTGGCGCAGCCGGATTCTGCGGGAATTTACCCCTGGGGTTACCCGGCTCACTCTGGTAGCCGACCCGGACGGTCTTCTACTTGAGGAAGGGATTATCGAAGGCATCCGGGAGCGTGGTTTTGAGCTGATCCCTTTTGAAGATCACGTCGCTTTCCGCTATGTTTATGAGTCCGGGTTTCGTTCCCGCTGGGACCGGGGCGAAGAGACGGACCTGGTGGTCGTATTGCGGTCTGATGCCGGCGACCTTGGTTCTTTGCCGTTCGATCTGCTGCAGGCGGGCCGCCGGCTCTCCTTCAACCTCGGTGATATTTTCCCGCATCTTAGCTATCCTGTCGTAGCGGTCCTGGAGCGGGGCGATCTTGATGTCTTGGATGAGGCTCGGCAAAAGCATGCGCCCGGACAGCTCGGCGACAACGCCACGAAGGAATTCGTCCTCCGGCACGTCTTCGGGATTGCGCCCGAGTTCATCAAACAGCCGGCCGACTTGCTCCGCGTGCTTCTCCGCCGGCATTACCGTGGACAACGCGTCCCAGATATGCTCGACGAACGGTTCATCCAGCTTCTGCGCCAGAACAACGCCTTTGACGAATGGCCGCTGGAAGCTCTCGTCCCGGACCGGGAAGCCTTCTTCATGTTTCTGCAAGAGCGCTGGCCAGTCTTTCTCGATCGCGTGGCGGCCAAAGGGGAACCGGGTCTGCGGGAAGCCGGGAAGCCGTATGGCCCGGCCATCGACGGCCCCCTCGATCTGCCCTTTGAGCACCAGGACGTCCGGGTTTACATCGACAATCTGTTCCTTGAGGGGCTTCTGCATTCCGTACACCACGAGAATGCGGATACGCTTTCCAATACCTGGGTGAGCGTCGGTGTTCGAACCGATCAAGCTGAAGACAGGCTCCGTCGCTTAACTAAACTTATCGAAAGTCTTCAGTCCTCCATTCCGGCCGAAGACGTCAGACATAAAGAATGGTTCCACTTCGCCCGCGGTTGGGCGCAAATGAAAGTGATGAGTAATGAGGACTGGGGACTGAGTGAAATGAACGGCGTTTCGAGCCGGTTGCATGCACTCATCCAGGCCGTCGATGGGCGGTTCACCGCCTGGGTCCGGAAGCGTTATGCCGGACTGATCAACCTTCCGGCTGCTCCGCCGGTAATGCTTCACCATATCCCCCGCTTTCTGGCCCACTCATTACTCAACACTCGGTCCTCGCCACCACCGGCAAAGCTTGCTTTACTCCTGGTGGACGGGCTTTCCCTTGACCAGTGGATTGTCGTTCGTGAAACAATCGCATCGCGGCGCCCCAATCTCCGTTTCCGTGAAAACGCCGTATTCGCCTGGATTCCATCGATCACTTCGGTCTCGCGCCAGGCTGCCTTTGCCGGCAAGCCGCCCATCTTCTTTCCGGACAGCATCCGGGGCACGGACAAGGAACCGGCTCTGTGGACGCAATTTTGGGCCGATCAAGGGCTTGCGCCGAACGAAGTCGTATATGCCAGGGGGTTGGGCGACGGCAGCCTGGATCCTGTCGAAGAACTGCTCTCCCGCCCCAGGGCGAGAGTTGCCGGGCTGGTTATCGACAAAGTCGATAAAATTATGCACGGGATGGAACTGGGCGCCGCGGGCATGTACAACCAGGTGCGCCAGTGGGCCCGGCAACCGTACCTGGCTGCGCTTCTGGATTTGCTATTGGACCAGGGCTTCCACGTTTTTCTGACTTCCGACCACGGCAATATTGAAGCTGAGGGCTGTGGACGTCCTGCGGAAGGGGCGGTGGCTGATTTGCGCGGTGAGCGGGTTCGGATCTATTCTGATAGGATTCTTCGGGATAAGGTAAAGGAGCGTTTTCCTGCTGCTTTAGAATGGGAGCCGGTGGGTCTGCCGGACACCTTCCTTCCGCTTATTGCCCCGGCCCGGCAGGTATTTGTCCGCGAGGGAGAACGTATTGTCAGTCACGGCGGTATCTCCATTGAGGAAATTATCGTTCCTCTTATCCGGATCGAAAGGAAGAGCACATGAACAGACGTAAAAATCAAATTGGTTTTAGCCAGCGAGTTCGCCTGGAATGGCTTGAAATTACTGCAAACCTCGTTCTGGCAGGAAACGATAAATCCGCCATCAATGAAGCATTGCAGGAACACCTGAAGGACAAGGTGTCCGTGGGTGGTGAAGCCGCGCGCGGTAACCGCGAGAAAATTATTTCGATTCTGATGACGGTTTGGCTTAATGTTCCGCACGAAATCGAGGCCCTGCGAGTTGACGGCCTTGAACTGCTCAAGCATATTCCCCGCCCAGACCGCATAGCAGTTCATTGGGGAATGGTCATGGTTGTTTATCCGTTTTGGGCGTCAGTAGCGAGTTACGTCGGTCGCTTCCTGAAACTTCAGGGTTCTGCGACCGCAGCGCACATCCAGCGGCGGATGCGGGAGCAGTACGGGGAGCGGGAGACGGTGTCGAGAGCAGCCCGCCGCGTGCTACGCTCCTTCATTGATTGGGGCGTGCTCAGCGAAAAAGACACAAAAGGAGTTTACAGTCAGGGGCTGTCCTTATCTATTGGGGATCCCCAAATTGCCGCGTGGTTGATTGAAGCATCTTTGTATGCCCGGTCTAACGGGTGCGCACCACTGAAGGATTTGGTGGAAAGTACGGGTCTATTCCCGTTTCGTATCAAGCATTTAGCCACAGAGAGCCTGCTGGCGGGGTCTCCTCGCCTTGACCTTTTACGCCACGGCCTGGATGATGAAATGGTGATGCTGCGCATGGAGGACAAACCCAGGTAATGCACCTTGACCGCTGTCGATTTTATTACCATCTTTTTTAAAAGCCAAAGAAGTTTTTCCGCCGGCATAAGGATGCAACCCCGACATTATTGTCACCTCATCTGACAATATAGCGTATGTACAAGAGGGAGAAGGGGTTTCCGGTCCTGATCGTACACG
>JJNX02000059.1 GCA_000681355.2 Peptococcaceae bacterium SCADC1_2_3 | reverse complement strand
TCCGGTATTGTTACAGGATGTCCAGTTCATCGAAAAAATGGCCCATTTCGACCGGGAACGGATCCCGGAAAGGGTTGTTCATGCTAAAGGAGCAGGGGTGCATGGTTACTTTCAGTTATACAAGAATATGGCAGCTTACACTAGGGCAAAATTTCTCCAAGATCCGGAGAAAAAAACTCCTGTATTTGTGCGGTTTTCAACCGTTACAGGAGGAAGGGGTTCTGCTGATACAGTGCGGGATCCCAGAGGCTTTGCCGTTAAGTTCTATACTGAAGAGGGCAACTATGACCTAGTTGGAAATAATCTTCCGGTGTTTTTCATCCGGGATGCTATAAAGTTTCCGGATATGGTACATGCCTTTAAGGGAGCGCCGGATAGCAATATTCCCTCTGCCTCCTCCGCCCATAACCGTTTTTGGGATTTTATCTCCCTGACTCCTGAATCGACCCACATGATTATCTGGCTTTTTTCCGACCGCGGGACGCCAAAAAGTTACCGGATGATGGAGGGTTTTGGTGTAAATACCTACGTATGGGTGAACGCCGAAGGGAAGGCTGTTTATGTAAAATACCACTGGAAACCAAAATTGGGTGTGCAGAATCTTGACCGGTATGAAGCAACCCGCTTGGCTGGCGTTGACCCCGATTATCTTACCCGTGATCTTTGGGTTACAATTGCCGGCGGTGGAGAAGCTGAGTACGAATTAAATATCCAGTTGATGAATATTGCCGAAGAATTAAAACAAAATTTTGATCCACTTGATCCGACAAAGACCTGGCCTGAGGATAAATTCCCGCTGATGCCGGTAGGTAAAATGGTGCTCAACCGCAATCCTGAAAACTTCTTTGCTGAAGTAGAACAGGCGGCTTTTTGTCCCGCCAGTCTTGTTCCGGGAATCGAGTTTTCTGCTGACAAATTGCTTCAGGGCCGGACATTCTCTTACGCTGATACTCAACGCTACCGGCTGGGAACCAACTACCTGCAGCTTCCTATCAATCACCCTCTTGTACCAGTCAATAATAATCAACGTGATGGGGCTATGCAGTCCGGATCGTTCAGCGGACCGGTTAATTATGAGCCCAATAGTCTAGCCGGCGGCAGGCCAAAGGAATCTCCAGCGGGAGCATCGTATGTATACCGCCTTGAGGGAGAAGTAACCCGCCGAAAGATTGGCCTGACCAATGATTTTGAACAGGCCGGCGAGAAGTACCGTTCCCTTAACAAGGTAGACCAGGAACATTTGGTAGACAACCTCGTTGCGGATCTCATGCCTATTGACAAACAAATTCAACGGCGGGTAATTGAGAACCTGACTGGGGCTAACATTGATTTAGGCAAACTTCTGACAGAAGGCTTAAAACTTTAACGTATAAACGTATAATTAAAGGGGGGGAAGAAGCGATATGGAAAAACTGGGTAAACTGAAACATGACGTTTCCATAATTAGAACCCAAGTGCGAATTGAAGATATCCGCCTGCGAGGACAGCGTTTTTCTTCATCAAGATTAAGAGGTATCAAAAAGGGGCTGCTTACTTTACATACCTTAGAATTGATGGCAACCAATATTTACAGGTTTCAGATTACGAAAAATGTGAGCGAGTTTAACCGTCAATTAATCGCTGCTATGAGCAATGAAATGACCCATTTTCAAGACTTTCAGATTAAACTTTTTGAATACGGCTGGAAACCAAGTAAACTTATATGTGGATATTGGTTTGCAGGTTTTGTCTTAGGATATTTTTCCCGCCTGATGGGATTTAGGGCCATCCTTAAAACCGGTATCTGGGTAGAGACAAAAGCTGTTAACCATTACAACAAGCTTCTCCAAGCTATCGAGTGGGACGATGATACCCGAAAGGTAATTGAAAAGAACCAGGCTGATGAATATGGACATATCAACCGATGGAAAAATCTTCTCCCTGCCAACGAAAAAAATACTAAAAAAATTCAAAACTAATGAGGAGGGAAGGGAGGAAAAACTTTGTGAAAACTGTATTAGATTATATTATGGAACAGCTTGCCACAAGGACTGATAACTAATGAAGCGTTTAAGCTGGGAAGTTCTTTTAGGTTTATTTTTAATTACGCTGTCCACCTTCCTTTACTTTATTCATTACCTTATATTTAAAGATGCCCACCATATCATAATTTATTTTCTGGGGGACATAGCTTTTGTTCCTATTGAAGTTTTGTTAGTAACGTTAATCATCCATAAATTGCTTAGCGAAAGGGAAAAACGGGCCCTACTAAAAAAGTTAAATATGGTCATAGGAGCTTTCTTCAGTGAAGTTGGTACCCAGTTATTGAAATATTTCTCTGTCCTTGACCCCCGTATTGAGGAAATAAGAAAAGAACTCATTGAAATTAAGGATTATAAGGATTATTTTGAAATAGATTTTACCGGCCTTAACAAGCGTTTTAATGATTATGACTATAAAATCAAAAGTAACGTTAAAGTTTTGGAAGATTTACAGATTTTTCTGTCAGGTAAAAAAGATTTCTTGCTAGGACTGTTGGAAAATCCAAATTTATTAGAACATGAGTCGTTTACGGATCTTCTTTGGTCGGTATTTCATTTAACTGAAGAATTAATTTACAGGGCAAATATAAGGCAGTTGCCTGAAACAGATTATGAACATCTTGCTAGTGATATAAAAAGAGCGTACACTTTACTTGTTTTTGAATGGCTAAGCTACCTAAAGCATTTGAAGGATGATTATCCTTATCTCTTTTCCCTTATGGTTAGAACAAATCCTTTTGACCCCGATGCCTCACCAATAGTAAAATAGGGAGTGGGACGATGACACCCGAAAGATAATTGAAAAAAACCGGCGGGGACGGTTCTGTAAAAACCAGGAATTATTTGTAGTGGCAAAATGCGCGCTTTTAAATTATTATTTCTTGATTTATCAAGGGTTTATGGTAGGTCAACTGTCAAAGTCAGGAGCCATAATCCTATGAATTTTTAGTTACTCACGAGTTTTTTTAAATAATATTAAGCCTATAACAGCCATAATCGCAGCCGATAACCTGCCCGAGGACCAACCGTTTTTATCTTTGCTATTCCTATATTTATTTTTCCCGTTACTTTTTTCATCTTTTTCGGGGGATGCACCAGCCCCGGCATCCTTCTCATCCGCACCGTCCTTATTATCCGGAAGTTGCAAGGAATCTCCATCTTCGAAGCTGTCCCCGCTGCCGGTTTCATCGCCGTGCTCCGTTTTTTCCTGCACCTTTTGCTCTGTGGCATAGGGAGACTTCGCATCTTGCTGTTTATCACTGTAACCCCCGACGTACCCCATATCTAACATCTCGTTTAATCCTGCATAATCACTTTTTGATTGTGCTTTTTCATCTTTACCGTAGTCCGGAACAGGCATGGCAGTGCGGGAAAGAGTAAGCAAGGCTAAACTCGTGTGCACAATTTTTTCAGTAGTTCTTTCAAAAACCCAGTTTCCAGGTGAATGGCCCGAAAAAAGTTTCATAAGATTTAAAGTAAGTAATTTTTTACCTGCATAACTTGATAACCAGTTACCATCTTTTTTCTGTTGGGCTACTAAATAATCGGCTATATCGGCATACCAATCATGGTTTCCAATAAGAGTAAAATACGGCTCAATAACGCATCCTCTTTGGAGATTAAACAAATAATAATATTGTGCGCTGTCCGTAATCCCTAAATCTAACTCAACAGTATAATTAACCTTAAACCAGTCCAACGCCCTGTCAAGCAAATTTAGCGCCTGGGATTTTACGTCCGGATTTGCAGAAAACAGTTTAATAATTTTCAGATTTGATAAAGCCCCGGCAGTCGTATTATATAAAATTCCTTTATAGTTAAGCCTGGAAGCATCATCCAAACTATAAACATAACTTCCGTTATTATTAATATTATGATTTATCTTGTACCACGTTATGGCCCTATTCCAGGTTTCCTGTGGTGCTTTTAACCCCCATGAGGCAGCGAAGGATAAAGCCAATATAGCATGCTGGGTAGTAAAAGCAGTTGCCAGTTCCGGACAATTAAAATGGTTCCAGCCACCAAAAGATAATATGTTATACGTATCGTTGCCTTGAGCTTGAATCAGCCACTCTACATCTAACTGCACCCGGTTTAAAATATCCGGCGTTTTTTTACCGTTGGCCGTCAAGGCCATAACCGCCAAAGAACGTAAATAAGTTGAGTCTGAAGGATCGGAATTAAGAATATATGAAATGGCATTTGCGACCGCCGGGTCTGAATTTGGCACGCTACTGCCGAGCAGGGCCAAAACGGCTATACTGGTTGAACAAAGCCCCCATTCGCCATAACTCCCATCTGCATTTTGATTTGATTTTAACCATATGACGCCCTTATCAATAGCACGGCTTATTTGGTGCTTGAAAATAAGAATGTCCCTCCATTCATAAAAAGGGTAGCTGGTTGGTGTATTCCATAAAAAGAAATTTGTTATTCATAGTTATGATGTAGATTTGTGTTATATACTAATTATAGCGATGCCTTTTTGTAGAAATATTTTACCTATGAAAAAAACAACCCGCCGTTATAAATGTCAGCGGGTGTGGTATGCTTAAATAAAGTCTGACATAGGGATACTATCAACCGCAATTTGCTCCCGGTCTCCAGTCTTCACAGGCTCCATTGAAGATTTGTACACATCTTATGTCGTCAAAAATGAGGAAGATAAAAAATTTTGGGCAGCAGCAGTCTACCTTTTTATGATGTTTGTCATTATGTTTGTCGTCGCAGCCACTATAATCATTAACAACACCTGATAGAGTTTCAGCCACAGCTTTTACTTTTTCTTGATCCACGCTTATACCCTCCCTTTATCTTTTAGTTTTATTCTTACGATATATTATTCTATAGAGAAAAAGTTGGTTACAGTTACCACGATTTAAAAGCTAATTGCGTATTCATTTAAAGCTGAAATTTATACTAAAAAAGGTATAATTTTATGATACAATTGAAACATAAATAATTGAAACATGAATAATGCCTAAGAATACTAAGCTTTAAGGAGGTAAATAAAATGAGCCAGGTAGCAATTAGGTTACCTGATGTTTTTGATGGTCTGCCTGAGAAAGAAAAACAAGCGATATTACAGGTAGGTGTAAAAAAATCAATTGAAGAAAGGATCAAACAACTCAGTAAGGAAGTAGAAAACGCTCAGAAAAATATAAAAAAATTCGAAGAGAAATATAAAGTGCCATGGACCCGTTTTTCTCAAAAGGAACCTAAAGGTTGGGAAGAACACGAAGATTATACTGACTGGAAGATATGGGAAGAAGTGCTAAGAGAAAATTCCGCTACTATTGAAAAGCTACAAATTTGCTTAGAGAAATAAAATGTATACTAAGCTTATAATTGATACACTTGAAACATTGAACACTTTCGATCAAATCGTTGTTCAGATAGATCAAATTTCCTCGGAACTTAGAGGAAGATATATGATTTTCAAGGCACGAGTTTTACTTTTGGATGGTACAAATTTAAGAATATACCGGGCCTGGAAAGATGGTTTGGAAGTCGTTTATAATTATTATTGGCTTGATCAAAATAACCAATTGATTATTGGCTGGGATAATTCTCATGAAGTAAAAGGGATATCTACTTCCCCACATCATAAACACATGGGAAAACAAAATATACGAGTAGCTTCAGACGAGATAACGTTAGCTAATATCCTGAATGTTATCAGGGATAAGATACTAAAAAGCTAGGAGGCTGTTGCAAAACCCACAGCCAACCTCCAAAAATTATCCAAAACCTAAAAATATTTTACCAATCAACAGGAATTAACCAGCATTTTGTCTAATATCTAAACCGATGAGGAGGTATTTTATGGACATCGCCGAATTCACTAAGGAATTTGAGCTTTTAGTAACCTCAGAACAGGCCTATCCGGTTTTAATTGCGGAGGGACAAAAATTATTAGAAATATTATTAAAACAACGTGATTTGATTGCCGAAGCAGTAGATAAAGTTATCCGGGAGGCAGATTTTCTCCAGGGACAAATTTTAACCATTGACCCAAACGAAATAACCTTATTTCGATCTCCCCAAGGAAATTTTTCTTTGCGCCTTTTTATCTGGGAGCCAGGGATAGCTTACCCGGCTCATGACCATGGCTCCTGGGGAGTAGTAGGAGCCTGGGCGGGTATAGTAGAGGAAACTAAGTACTGGCGTTTAGACGATGGAAACCGGGAAGGATACGCCGATCTAGCCGTGAAAAACAAAGCCGCTTTGTCACCAGGTGAACTTACCGCGGTTCTCCCCTTAAACGAGGGTATTCACCAGATGGGCGCAGTGGGAGATTTGCCGGCCCTTACCGTACACGCTTACGGCAATCCTATCCGTAAAGGTTATATTCAATATTTTGACCCGGCGGCGAATAAAGTGACCAAAGTCTTTGCCCCTAAATTAAGCCGCAAAATTGTCGCCCTAAGAGCTTTAGCCAGTGTTAGGGAGGATTGGGCCAGGCAGTTATTAACTGAAATTTCCCAGGATAAAAATCCCCGGTTAAGCCAGGAAGCACAGTTGGCCTTGCAAAAAATAAGGGGGTAAAAGAAAAGAATGGAACGCAATAAAGGCCAGGTAAGCAAAGAAGAGCTTTTACCAAAAGCAGAAAAGCTAATTGATCTGGTGGATTATCAGAAAAACTCTATAGTGAGTCGAACAATAATTGATAAAAAAACAGGCACAGTAACCCTTTTTGCTTTTGACGAAGGGCAAGGGTTAAGCGAACACACCGCCCCTTATGATGCCCTCGTCTATCTTCTTGACGGAGAAGCAGAAATATTTATTTCCGGCAAGCCCCTTCAAATAAAAGAAGGGGAAATGGTAATTATGCCGGCTAACCAGCCGCACGCTTTAAAGGCAGTAAAAAAATTTAAAATGGTCTTAACAATGATCCGGTCTTAATGATTTTAATATAGTACCATCATCCTTAGACTTAAATAATAATCCTTTGAGAGGAATTGTCATATCCGTGGCTAATACTGCAGCAGACCTAATTTTATACAACGCCCGAGTCATCACTTTGGATGACAATCAACCTGAGGCGGAATTAGTGGCTATTAAGGACAATAAGATTCTGGGTATTGGGGGCAATGATTCCCTTTGGTTGTTCCAGGGGGCGAGAACCAGGCTTATTAACTGTAAAGGCAAAACAATCATTCCCGGCTTTAATGATGCTCATTGCCACCCCCTTTCTTTTGCTGCCACTCTGCTCTACGTTGATTGTTCTCCGGTGGTGACAAAAAATATTTCGGAAATCCAGGCGCTTATCCGCCAAAAAGCAGAAAAACTTCCTAAGGGTAAATGGGTAAGAGCGGCTCAATATGACGAATATTATTTGACCGATAAAAGGCCTCCTAACCGTTGGGAACTGGATGAAGCATCTCCTAATCACCCGGCAATCCTGGTGCACAGGTCCGGAAATATATGCGTGTTAAACAGCCTGGCCCTATCTTTATTAAATATCGCCCGGGATACCCCAAACCCTCAAGGTGGATACATTGGCCGGGAAAAAGATACAGGAGAACCTGACGGCCTCATTGCCGGCAGAAACGAACAGGTGGAAAAGGGGGTACCGCCCCTGGATGAAGAGGAAATAGAACAAGGGGTAAGGCTTGCCGTTCAAGAGTACCTTTCTTACGGGATTACTTCTCTTCAGGATACCAGTTGGACAAATGACTTGCACCACTGGAAAACCCTGCGACTGTTTAAGGAGCGGGGGATATTGCCCCTGCGGGTCTCGATGCTGGCAGGAAGTGATGCTTTAGAGGAATTCAAAAATAGCGGTTTATTAATGGGTTGCGGCAATAACCAGTTGCGCATAGGAGGGGTGAAAATAGCCCTTGACGAAAGCACCGGTTGCCCCCACCCGCCTCAAGAAGAATTAAACCATCATGCCTTTAAGGCACATAAAGCAGGTTTTCAACTTGCTCTTCACGTTAATGATGTCCATACCCTGCAAACAGCCTTAGCTTCCCTGGATTTTGTCCTCCGGCAAATACCAAGGCCGGATCATCGTCACCGTCTGGAACATTGTGCCGTTTGTCCCCCTGGTTTATTGCGCCGGTTAAAAACAACCGGAGCTATAGTGGTTACCCAGCCGCCGTTCCTTTATTACCACGGGGAAAATTATATAAAGACAGTTTCCCCGGATAAGTTCAACTGGCTTTATCCTCTTCGTTCTTTTCACCGCCAGGGAATAAAGGTAGCGGCCAGCTCAGATTCGCCAATGGTACCTTGCAGTCCTTTAGCCGGAATCTACGCCGCGGTAACCAGGAAGGTAAAGACAGGACAAGCTCTTGCCCCTCAAGAGGGTCTTTCCCCCTTGGAGGCGTTAAGGATGTACACCATACAGGCCGCCTACGTTTCCTTTGAAGAAACGGCTAAGGGGACTATTAGCCCAGGGAAGTTGGCCGACCTGGTAGTTTTAAGCGCTGACCCCACTCAAGTAGCTCCGGAAGAAGTAAAAGAAATAAAGGTAATGCTGACCATTATTGACGGGAAGGTTGAGTGGGAAAGAGGAGTTTAAACATCAACAATATCTACCGGTATTGACACTTGGGTTAGGCTGGAATAAGCTTTTTCTCCAAACACTTCTTTGATAGCCGGATTTATAGGGATAATTTTATAACCTTGCTTCTACAAATATTACACTACTTTATAACTGTCACGTTCGGGTTTATTGTTTTATCATACTCTTCTAAAAAAATCTGTACCACCTTTCGGCAATTACCAACCAGTTTTTTAATATCTGCAGAGCAAGCTTTATCTATATGTACACCTGCAACCAAAGCAACTGCTTTATTATACTTTTTAGCAATCTCCTCAGCCACTGGTTTGGCAATTTCGTCATCTTTGTGGCCAAGTACAGGTACGACTATAGAATTGCAACTGGTTTTTGCCGGTTCAGCCAGGCTAGGTCTGGGGACGCTTAAAACTATTACCCCTATATGTGGCTGCTCGCCGCCTAACAATTGCCCAATAAATCCATTGCCGGTAATAGTAATTGTCAGGGTAACATTATATCTCCCTTTACCATAATTAACCTCAAACTTCTCAATAGTTAATTCTCCTTTGTTTTTTTATAAGGAAATGGCCTTCCTTATTATAGCAACAAATATAAACTTTAAACAAATTTTTTACTTTAAGTTTTCCTATTGCTCTTTTTTGAAATTTTTTCTTGTCAATTATATCTACTTAACGGTATAGTAAAAGGAGTTACAATTGAACTACAGCGAAAAATCTCTGAAACCAGAAATAACCGTCGAAATCCAGGACAGAAATGGGGTCAGGTCTTGAAATATCATTTTTTAGCCAACCCTTGTTTGATCACCTTACTGACCGTTGGGTAATGAATTTTTTAAGTGATCTGTAATCTCTTTTAAAGTATAACCACATCTTACATGGGCACTGGTAATTTTCCTGTTACTTTGGGTTTTCGTTTCTCCTTCCTTAAATATCTCCTACTCAAAATAATTTTTTAGTCTTAAGAACTTTCTAGCTCTTTTTACGTCTTAATTAATTAGGATTAATAAAAAGAATATTTTGAAAGGAATGATATATGCGATGGGATCTGATCCAATTTCCGGAGTATCCATTTTGAATAATTCTATCTGGAAATTGTTTTTTAAGACGTAGTTTTAGTAGTTTTATAGGTATAATAGTTTTAAGTTAACCTTAAAACTTCCAGGAGATAAATGAATGCGCCGAATAATTTTTGTAATTATCCTCTTTTTAGGTATGCTGGTTCTTCTTACCCGCTTCACCGCCGGGACTAAGCTTTTTTTTACTTTGCAAGAAGGAATCTGGTGGTGGGTTACCCTGGCTATAATAATAGAAGTTATTTATTTGTTAAACCAAGGTGCTTTTTATACTTCATTATATCGCTTCTTCGGCGTAAAGGACCATTTTAAACACCTTTTCAACTTGACTTTGGCTTATAATTTTGTCTCGGTTATTTTGCCCGGAGGTAATCTCTCGGGAAGTGCGTTAATTGTTCACGACGCGATATGCCGGGGTATGGAAGCCAGCCGGGCAATAATGCTTAATTTTATTTATTCTTTACTAAGCTACACCTGCTTTATTCTTATTTTAAGTCTAGGCTTTTTTTATCTGATAA
This sequence comes from Peptococcaceae bacterium SCADC1_2_3, assembly GCA_000681355.2. Classification (GTDB taxonomy): domain Bacteria; phylum Bacillota; class Desulfotomaculia; order Desulfotomaculales; family Nap2-2B; genus SCADC1-2-3. Next base: position 3,806 of record JJNX02000059.1, on the reverse strand, counting down.
CTAAAAATATGCTCCATTTATACGAAACAATTACCGCTTTTTTGCTGCTTACCTTGGTCCTGGCTCAGATTTTTATTCTTCTTATTGCTTATTTTAAGCCCACCTGGCTGATTAATTTTGCCGCCCTTTTAACTCGAGGGTTAAACTGGCTTAGCTTTCTTTTTGTAAAACGAGCCATTTTAGCTCCTGAGCAGGCCACTTCTTTTGCCGAAGAATTTGGCATAACGGTTAAATTTTTAACCGAAAGGTGGCAAAAACTCTGGCGTTCGGTTATTTTCGCTTTTTTAGGTGAAATACTGCGTATATCTATCCTGGGCATACTTTTTTTGGCCTTCCGCCAACAAATTAATTTAGGAAGTCTTATTGCGGGCTATGCGGTAGGTATTCTTTTTGTAATTATATCCGTAACCCCTGGCGGAACCGGCATTATGGAAGGAATAATGGCCATAGTTTTTGTTTCTCTTGGTGTTCCCTTTGAAAAAGCTGTAGTAGTAACTTTTGCTTACCGCGGGATTACTTTTTGGCTCCCCTTTATTCTGGGTATCTTTGGTTTAAGAAAGACCAAAAGAATATAAGCGGCAAGAATTATTAATTTTCTGGTTTGAAAACAGAGCGCTTTTTAAATCCCGTATCCTTAAAATCAGGATGGTCAATCTCAAGAGTATACTCCGTCTCTCTTGTCGGTTCAGTGATCCTTGACGAAATAAATGCTACTATAACATCATCTCCTGGCTTTTCAGAACTTGAAACAATAACTTCTGGACGTCTTTTTACAGTAGACAAATCAGTAAACGGAAACGGAGTCAGTACGATAGTTCCTTTAGTCATTTTCTATACTTCACCTTTAAGTCGTCATCGGAATAAATGTCCTCTTCGGGAGCATTCAAGAAATCGAAAGCACCACCGGTTTCCGCAAACTTGTATATTTCTCCGTATAAAGCTTTGTCCTCACTAGTGCCTAAAAAGGTTATAATAACCTCTTGAGGCTCCTTAATATCTACTTTTTCTAACAATTTGATCCTTTTACCATCGAATAAACCCTTAACAGCTATCATAATGGACCTGGTTTATTAGTCTTGCAAAAAATAGCGTCTAAGTCGGGCTGCGTGAAAACCCTACTATTAGTATGCCTTTAATGGTATAATTGAGCAAGAAAAAAACTTCAAATCGGTTATCCACCATTTATACAGCAAGGGAAACAGCAGTAAATCGTTGCTTGAGGTATTAACTTACGGCACATAAAAAGAAAAATGCAATTAGCCAAGCCAGGGAAGCACTTACGGACTGGGTAAATTTTTAGGCGATGTTTCAGTGGTGAGTCGAAACCTGATTTAATAAATTTAACTACTTAAGAGTGGTAGCCCATACCAGAAAATGGTTAATGCAAACTTCAGCTTTACAACCATAATCCTTGTTGTAAAGCTGAAGGAGCAAAAGAAAAAGTATGAAATTTCCCTTGAAGAACTAAAGCAAACAATTAACCAGGAAAAAGAGCACCCCCTGTATTTCTGGGGGCAATCAGGGTGGTTCCGGTCCGGCAAAGCGATCCGACAATGGAAAGTGACAAAGATTTAAGGATGAATACTTTCTTTATGTCGTACTCAATGTGGCGATAAAGCCGGAATTAATCATTGTTCAGAATCCGGCGGAGAAACTTCAATTTAAGGAGCATGTAGAAATTGTGCGCTACTTTATCCCCTGGGAAGAACTTGCCGGAAAGAGGACGTAGGTTACAATGAAAGGAATCACATGGGGATAACATGTAAAGTGTTTCTGCCCACTCTAAATGCCTTTTTACTGCTTATGTTGCCTGACCATTTATAATTCAGGCTAAAAACGTGAGCACTCACAGACAGAGGACGCTATGGCGGCGGACCGTTTCAATTCCTCTTAGACAGGCTAAAAACTAACCGGGGTAAACGTTTCCCGGGTAAGCCTTTCCGCACTCTCTTTCAAAAGCGAAGCGGCCGGGTTGTTTCCTTTACTTGTGGCAAAATCGGCTGCCCTGGTCAGGACCTGTAAAAGGCGATTTTTCTTCAGCACATAATGATCCAGCATCACAAATCAACCCTTTAAAGTTATTTTAACGGGAAAGCGGGTTTTAACCGGCAAATCCAAACGACCTTGCATTTTAGCTCCGGCACTCCATCTTCTGGTCCCTGCCCCCGGATAAAACCAGCATCATTCCCAGTGCAGCCAGAAGTCCAAGCGCACCGCCGAAGTAGAAGGTGGCGCCGGCCCCGAAATAATTCCAGAGGGCACCGCCGATCAGGGAAGCGGGCAATAAGCCGACTCCCATCAGGGTCGCATGCAGTCCGATCAGGGTGGCTTTCTGGTCGGGCGGGGCGATCTCGGCCACCAGGGCCTTTTCCACTCCTTCGGTGACGGCGTTGTAAATGCCGTATAGCCCGAACAACCACCACAGGTAGGCGGTGTTGGATACCACGGCAAAACCAAGGTAAACCAGGCCGTAAAAAATATAGCCGGCCACCAGCAGGGACCGCCTCCCGATGCGGTCGGAAAGAACTCCGGCGGGGAAGGCCGCCAGGGTATAGACGACATTAAAGACAAGGTAGAGGAGGATTACCGTTGAGGCGCCGTATCCCAGGTCCTGCGCCCGGAGGAGGAGAAACTGGTTGGATGAATTCCCCAGGGCGAACAGGAAAACCACGATAAAAAACTTCTTCAGCCGGGGGTTCAAGGCCGACCAGGAAAGGACGAGTCGCTGTTTCTCACCTCTCATTTTAACAACCTTCTCCCGGACCAGGAACAGACAGAGCACGCCGAGGAAGGCCGGGAGCAGGGCCCAGATAAAGACGGCCTGGTAATCTCCTTTATAGGTCGTAATGAAATAAAATGCAAGGGCCACGCCGATTACCGCCCCCAGTGTATCCAGAGCCCGGTGCAGCCCGAAGGCCCAGCCCATCTTTTCCGGTTCCGCCGACTCGGCGATCAGCGCGTCCCGGGGCGCGGTGCGCACCCCCTTGCCGAAGCGGTCGCCAATTCTGCCCCAGAGCACCCAGGGCCACGATACCGCAAATATGATCAGGATTTTTGATAGGCCGGAAAAGCCGTAGCCGAAAGCGGCCAAGGGCTTCCTCCTTTGAAACTTGTCGGAATAGTACCCGGAAAACACCTTTAAAAGGCTGGCCAGGCTTTCCGCCAGGCCTTCGATAAACCCCACCACCACCGGTGTCGCCCCTAGCCGGTTGACCAGATAAAACGGTATCAGGGGATAGACCATTTCACTGCTGATGTCGGTTAATAAACTCACGAGGCCTAATAAGATTATATTAAACATTCAAGTCACTTCTCTTGTTCTTCTTTAAAAAATAAAACTCCTGCCCAAAAGTGGTAGGAGTTATCAGCCTTACAGACTTAGTGGCGAACTCCATCGCCATCCCGAAAATAACGCCGGATCTTAGCATGTAAATAATTTAGCAGATCAGGAAAGCCGTGTCAAGGTGTTCATAGCCTCACGGCAGTTTTTTTCTATTGACATACACCCTGACTTTTACACCAAACCGGCAAAAAAATGGCCGCAATCCCTTGATACAAGAGAGATAGCGGCTCTTCTTTTTTGTCGTAAATATGTAGTGTAAAACCTCATTTTTTGGCTTGGGCCAAAATTTTTTTTATATCCCCAAGACGGAGTCTTTTATTCGTGAAATCAATTCCCAGCGTGACTTTACTAAGCCTATCAGCAAAAACAGCTTCTTAAGCTACTGTAACTGTGCCTTTTGGGGACATAAGAATTGTATAAACTAAATAACCATATTCACCATATCGTTGTACATTTTTTCTAA
>JJNX02000058.1 GCA_000681355.2 Peptococcaceae bacterium SCADC1_2_3 | reverse complement strand
CCTCAACAAACTCCTCTATATTCCTCTTCTGAATATTGAACTTTGGGATCTCGTAAAGATCGGCTTGTACCCTGTATGCCGGAATCATAACCTGCCACCTCCCAATAAATTTTTATATATGATAGCAGATTTTTCATCATGATACAAGCGGTAATTTAGTTAAACATCGTTGTAGTGTTATATTTCCCTAAATTTCTAAAAAACCAGATGGGCAAGGAATTTATCTGCTTTTCAATCATCGTAAACCCCAATAGAATGTAGAACTAAGTAATTTACTTAACCGATATTCTTTTTAACCACTGTTCGTAAATTAATTTTTCCTTTCCCTGCCGGGAAGGCTGGTAAAACAACTGTCCTTTTAAAGACGGGGGTAAATACTCTTGTGCGACCCAGTGTCCTGGATAATCATGCGGGTATTTATACCCCTTCCCGTGACCAAGCATGGCTGCTCCTTTGTAACTGGCATCCCGTAAGGGTGGGGGCACTTCCTCGGCCTTTTCCTTTTTTACCGCTTCATAAGCCGCTTCTATCCCCTGGTAGACCGAGTTGCTTTTGGGAGCCAGGGCAATGTATAAAACTGCTTCAGCCAAAATAAGCCTGGCCTCAGGATAACCCACCCGCTCCACAGCTTGGGCGGCTGCTGTGGTCAGAATAAGCGCCTGCGGGTCGGCCAGGCCCACATCCTCGGCCGCGTGAATCATCAGCCGGCGGCAAATAAATTCCGGTGTTTCGCCGGCATAAATTAAGCGGGCTAACCAATAAAGGGCGGCCTGGGGATCGGAGCCGCGCATACTTTTTATCCAGGCGGATACAACATCATAGTGCTCCTCTTTCTTGCCGTACTGCAAAACCCGCTGCTGGATTGCCTGTTCGGCCGTTGACAAGTTTATTCTGCGCTTGCCGTCCTGGTCCGGCTTTGTCAGCAGCACCGCCAACTCTAAAGCATTCAGGGCCATTCGGGCATCCCCGTTAGCTATAGCGGCCAGGTGGTTAAGGGCCTGGTCCTCTATTTCCGGCTGGTACTTAGCTAAACCACGCTCTGAATCTTTAAGGGCTCTTTCTAAAATGCGCTTTACGGCTTCTTTAGACAAAGGTTCTAGGCGGTAAACTTGCAGCCGGGAAAGTAGGGGCCGGCTAACGTAAAACATGGGGTTTTCCGTGGTGGAGCCAATTAAAATAATTAACCCCTTTTCCACAAACGGTAATAAAGCTTCTTGTTGGACTCTATTAAAGCGGTGAATTTCATCAATAAAAAGAACGGTCTTTTTGCCCGATAAGCTTTGTCTTTCTTTTGCCTTTTCAATTACCCGTCTAATTTCCGCCAGGCCGGCCGTAACAGCGTTAATTACCTCAAAGTGAGCTCTGGTCATCCCGGCAATAATGTTAGCCAGGGCGGTTTTTCCTGAGCCAGGCGGCCCAAAAAAGAGCATTGACTTAAGCAAGTCCGCCTCAATCGCCCGTCTTAGTAACGTACCCTGGCCAATTATTGACGCCTGTTCTTCAAACTCAGCTAAACTTGCCGGGCGCATGCGGTAAGCTAAAGGGGCTATTTCCAGCGGTTGTTCTTTTAAATAATCAAAATCAAAAAAACCGTCTATGTTTTTTTCCTTCCTTATGAATTATTATATCGGAATCAATGTCTCAAAAAAAGTACTTTCTGCTTTGTTTTGTTCCCATTTGGAATTACTGCTGACCACCAGGTATTTGGGGCATTTGTTTCATCATCTCGTTCATATCGGTAATCTTTACTCCGGTTGGAAGCTTGAAGGCATCGGGAGGCTGCGGCCCGACCTTCAGATTTTTGTACTCCATTACCGTTTTACTCCCGTCCGGCGCAGTTGCTTCTACTCGAACGGGAATGCCATAATCCTCGCGTACCCACATTTTGACCTGTTCTTTACCTTCTCCGTTTTCAATCAGCATCACTTTACATTTCACTCCGTCATACATAGTTGTTTCCATGGTTTTAATTTTATCCGGATCTGCATCCCGGGTATAGTCAGTGGGAGCTGGTGCTTTTTCGCCGGACTCTGGAGCAGAAAGCTTTATCGCCATATTCTGGTCAGGATAATAAGTGTAGACCGTATTCGTATCCCCGTCAATAATGGTAATTAACTTCTTTCCTTCAACCGTACCTTCAGTTTTCATCTTCTTATCCTGCATCCAAATTTTACCGGTCATCATTTTACCCTCCGGCATGGTCAGGGAATAATCATAAGACATTCCTTTGACTTCTTTTCCTTTGCCCAATAAATTAGCGGCCAATTCCTTTTCCGTTGATTGATTAATTGCCGGGCTTTCCGTTGATTTATTCTGTGTTTCCTTCTTGCTTCCGCCGCAACCGGTAAAACTAAAACAAATTAAGACTAAAACCAACGCAAGTAACATAAATCTCTTCACGTGATAGCCTCCTAATCTTATAGTCTTTTAAAATTACAAAAGCCATTGCCCGCATAACTTCCAGCCGAAGATGCGGCAATCCCCCCTTTCAATCAAATATTTTAATCCTTTCATTTCCGGATTGTTCAAGACTACCACCTCCTTGCAAACCAACAAACCTGATGCCGGACGTTTAGCGGTTTTCTCAGCGAAGAAACTCTGCCACATCATTAACCGGTATAGCTACCCCTTGCTGCTTAGAACTGCCTGTCTGGTGAATACTGCCAAAGACTATGCCGACAACCTGTTGATTTTCATCAAATACGGGGCTGCCGCTGTTGCCGGGGTGAATAGGGGCGTCTATGGCAAAGACCGGCTCCGGAAAACCGGAAACCTTTAGGTAGGCAGAAACACTTCCCTCCATTACCACGTTACCAATACGAAGCGGATTCCCTATAATTATTACTTTATCCCCTACTTTGACCTTTTTTTGGGTATTGACAAGGGCAAACGGTAGATTTTCGGTTTCTAAATAAATAACAGCTACATCCGTGCTCCCGCTGCTCTTGTGCTTTTTGGCCGGATAAATCTTGCCGTTGGGAAAAGTAACCGTTATATTAACCGCGTTGGAGAGCACGTGACGGTTAGTAACAATTATTCCTTTTGGAGAGATATTAAAGCCGGTTCCTGACCTTTGCTCCCCTACTGCTTTATCCGTCTTAGAAATAACGTCCAGGCGCACTACAGATTGCTTTAACTGCTTTACCGCCGGATTCTGGCTCAATTTTATTGATTGGCCGATAAAGTCCAGTGAAGGTAAAGTTAAACCTGGCCAGGTGGTAAGGAAAACAAAAACTACAAAGGCTAAAAAAACCAGGAAAGCCAGCAGACGAAAGAGAACCGGCTTTTCTTGTTTTTTACGGCCATTTTCATATTCAAGGTCTTGCTCCTGGTCAAATTCAAAGGCTTGTTCATCTTCATTATTTTTTACTTCCACGATAGCCTCCTGTTAATTAAATGGTAATTACCTTCTCTGTTTTAGTTAAATAGACATACATGCCGCTAAAGCGGTACCAACAGATGATGAAAATTTAATTTTCAGGATAGTCGTTAATTTCATAACACATCGTCAAATCCTTTATCAACCAAAGCCTGGACGACCTTTTTTATCTCCTGGGCCCGGTTTTTGTGGCAGATCAGCAGGCTGTCGCTGTCGTTTACAATGATCAGGTCTTCGACTCCCATCACCGCAACGGTCTTGTCATTTGAGACAATGTAGGTATTTGCCGTATCCAGCAAGACCCCCTGGCCGTGAAGGACATTGCCGAGTTCGTCCTTTTCAACGTATCTTTCCAGGGCGGTCCAGTTCCCGATGTCATCCCACCCAAAGTCGCATGGAATGACGGAAATATTGTCGGCTCGCTCCAGGATACCATAGTCTACTGAGACTTTCGGCAGTTTCGAATAGACTTTTTCAAGCGTTTTTGAGTACTGGCTGGTGCCCAGGCTGTCCTTGATCTCCTTAAGCCCCTCTGCCAGCGATAGCATATACTTCTCTATCATTTCGCGGATCACATCAATCCGCCAAACAAACATGCCGCTGTTCCAGAGGTAGTCACCGCTGGAGAGGAATTCCAGGGCGCGGGCGTAGTCCGGTTTTTCCAGGAAGCGTGCAGCCCGGTAAACCGGTACTTCCCTCAAGGTGTCGAGCACCTCACCACGTTGAATGTAGCCGTACCCGGTTTCAGGACTGTGGGGGGTAATGCCCAGGGTGATGACCTCATCTCCCCGGCTTGCGGTGACTACGGCGCTTCTCAGGACCTCTTGAAAATTGCGCACGTTGCCGATATAATGGTCGGCCGGCAGGATAATCATGACCTCCCGTAGGTTTTTCTGCCCCAGGACCATGGCAGTTAGCCCTACGGCCGCGGCTGTGTCCCGGCCGAATGGTTCGATAATGATGTTTTCTTCAGATAGTTGTGGGATTTGTTCTAGGATAGTGTCTTTAAATTCCGCACCAGCCACGATGTACGTATCCGATATTCCGACCAGATCCTCAATCCTTTCTACGGTCAACTGGAGCATGGTCTTTTCGCCGATGAGGTTCAAAAATTGCTTCGGCTTTGCCTTTTTGCTCCGCGGCCAAAACCTTTCTCCCCTGCCACCGGCCATAATAACGGCGTAAGGCACAATAATCCCTCCTTATAATCCAAATAATCCAAATAATTATACCATGCCTGACGGAAGAATTTTTTGAAATTATTTGTTACTCTTAAATATAAAAACCGGGGGTATTAATAATCCCCCCGGTTTTTATCAGATTTAAACTCGTTTATTTACTGAGCAGCTTGGCCAGAGCTTTTTGTAATTCATCTTCCGGTAGCGGATAATCAATAAGCTTGCCGGATAAATAATTATCATACGCGGAAAGGTCAAGCAACCCGTGACCGCTTAAATTAAAAAGAATGGTTTTGGCCCTGCCTTCTTGTTTGGCCTGCTCGGCCTCTTTAATAGCCCACCTTATAGCGTGGGCGGCCTCTGGGGCGGGCACAATACCTTCACTGCGGGCAAAAAGGATTGCTCCTTGAAAAATTTCTTTTTGGTGCAGGGCTTGCGCTTCAATGATTCCGTCCGCCACCAGCTGACTGAGTAAAGGAGCGTCGCCATGGTATCTTAGCCCGCCTGCATGTATACCTGGAGGGATAAAACTTGAACCAAGGGTGTGCATGTATAAAAGGGGAGTATATCCGGCCACATCCCCAAAATCGTAGGTATGTAACCCGCGGGTAAGAGTGGGGCAGGCCGTAGGTTCTACAGCCACCAACCGGACGCTTGTTCCCCGGGTAATTTTATCGTGCGCAAAAGGAAAGGCAAAGCCACTGAAATTACTACCTCCTCCCACACAACCAATAACCACGTCCGGGTAGTAACCAGCTTTGGCCATTTGTTCTTTCGTTTCCAGGCCAACCACCGTCTGGTGCAAAACTACATGGTTTAAAACGCTGCCCAAAGAATAATTAGTGTCCTCGCGTCCTGCAGCTTCCTCAACGGCCTCACTAATGGCAAGGCCTAAGCTACCTGGCGTTTCAGGCATTTCCGCCAGCATTTTACGGCCAAAATTGGTGTTTTCGCTAGGACTGGCAAAAACTTTAGCGCCGAAAATTTCCATAATAGAACGCCGGTAAGGTTTTTGCTGGTAGCTTACCTTTACCATATAAACAACACATTCAAGGTCAAAAAAGCAGCAGGCCTGGGAAAGGGCCGTTCCCCACTGTCCCGCTCCTGTTTCGGTAGTCAAACGCTTAATGCCTTCTTTTTTATTGTAATATGCTTGAGCTACGGCCGTATTTAGCTTATGGCTGCCGGCCGGGCTGACTCCTTCATACTTATAGAAAATACGCGCGGGTGTATCCAGTTCTTTTTCCAAGCGCCTGGCTCTATACAAGGGGGCAGGGCGCCATAAGCGGTATATCTCCCGTACTTCGTCCGGAATTTCAATCCACCGCTCCGGTGATACATCCTGCATAATAAGACCCATGGGAAATATAGGTTTCAAGTCATCCGGGGTTACTGGCTGGCCGGTGGCCGGATTTAAAGGGGGCTTGGGCAGATTAGGCATGTCAGCCTGAACGTTATACCAGTGGGTAGGTATTTCTTTCTCCGTTAGGGTGATTTTAGTTTCCTCCATATTTTAAATTACGGCTCCTTTCAATTGAGTTTTATAATTGTCCTTATTCTATTAAATAAGGGTGGTTTAAACAAGTCTTTATTTTTAATTTTTACCGGCAAAAAACAAGGGGTAGGTTTTTTCTTACTTAAGGTTTTAATTTAGGGGTGTTAAATTTAACGCCCCTACTGGTTTAATTTAGAATTTATTCCATAAACGTCTTGTCATACTTCTTAAATATTGAGGCATGATAAAAAAGGAATCTTAATTTTAAAAAAAAATATGGAGGTGGCTATTTTGATCCAAGGATGGACAGACTTTCAAAAAGGCGTTGAAACAAGGCCGACCGGCTACAACGAAGTAAATATTGCTTACAACGGACTTTTAGCTAAATCAGGCGCGGACCAGATGTATCTGCATTGCGGCTTTGGTGAACCAAAATACTGGCGTAATGTAAGTACCATAAAAATGGACCGGAGTGCGCGCGGCTGGGAAACAAATATGCGCCTACAGGATAATACGGTAAGTTTTTGCTTTAAGGATTCGGCTAATAACTGGGACAACAATAATGGTTTTAACTGGACCCTCCGTTCTTAAACCAATATATAAAGACTTAAATATATATGGCCGGAAAAATTCCGGCCATATATATTTAATTACCCTGGTTAATTTTCCTCTGTATATTTGTACCTCTGTGCCTTTGTCCCTCTGTGCCTGAGTAGTTACCATTTTTTTATCCTTTTGGTTTAAAAAATATCGCCGCCAGATAACCAAAAATAACCGCGGCGGTAATTCCGGTTGCTGCTGCAGCTACCCCCCCGCTAAAAGCTCCCAAGATCCCTTTTTGCTCTACCCCTTGAATTGCTCCCTGAGCCAAAAGATGGCCAAAGCCGGTTATAGGCACTGTTGCCCCAGCTCCAGCCCAATCTATTAAAGGTTGATAAAGGCCAAAAGCGCTTAAAACAACCCCTCCTACCACGTATCCTACTAAAATATGGGCCGGAGTTACCTTATGAGTGGTCAAATCTATTAATAACTGCGCCACTACACAAAATAATCCCCCTATTACAAAAGCTTTTAGAAAAATCATGTTTTTACCACCCTCCTTCTCCGGCCTAACCGGCCTCAATCACTACCGCGTGAGCAATGCCGGGAATATTTTCACCCTGCAAGGAACTGCAGGGACTTAACAAGGCGCCGGTACCTACCCCTAAAACATGCTGGTAATTGCCTTTTTGCATTTCTTGCAGTAAGTAACCACAAGTAACTACTGCCGCGCAGGCACAGCCGCTGCCCCCGGCATGGGCGTCCTGCTCTGGGGCGTAAACTAAAACCCCGCAGTCAGCAAAGCGGGGGGTAATATCGTAACCGTTATTTATTAGAATTCTTTGGGCTAGCTCTTTGCCGTAAGTGCCTAAATCACCCGTAATAACCAGGTCATAATTATCTATTGTCCGGCCGGTATCTACAAAATGATACATAATTGTATCTGCGGCCGCCGGGGCCATAGCGGCGCCCATATTCATCGGGTCTTGCTGTCCCAAGTCAACTACTTTCCCAATGGTAGCGTGGGTGATAACCGGACCGGCGCCTTGCCGGGCCAATACCATCCCGGCCGCGCCCGTTACTGTCCACTGGGCGTATAAAGGGCGCTGGGCCCCCTGTTCTACAGGAAAGCGGTACTGGCGCTCAGCGGTAGCATAATGACTGGAAACTCCTATAAGAATATATTCGGCAAAGCCACCGTCAATAAGCATGGCCCCTAAAGCCATACTTTCATATAACGTGGCGCAAGCTCCGTACAGACCGATAAAAGGAACTTCCAGATTGCGGGCCGTGTAGTTGGCACTGATAATTTGATTTAACAAATCACCGGCTAACATAAAATCAATGTCTTTTAACGAAAGGCCTGCTCTTTCTACTGCCATTTGCATTGCTTCTTGCAGCATGCGCTGTTCGGCCTTTTCCCACGATTTTTCATGATAGTAACTATCCGTTATAATTTTGTCAAAGGTATGGCCCAAAGGACCCATGCCTTCTTTCTCCCCGACAATAGTGGCGCGGGCTAAAATTACGGGTGGGTTTTGAAACCATCTTGTCTGGGCGCCAATTTTTTTGGGGGCCACCATTTTTTATCCCTCTTTCTAACGGAAGAAATAATATAAAAGGGCAGCTAACCAGGCGCTAAAAATACCAAAAACCAGTACCGGACCAGCAATGGTAAATAGTTTGGCTCCTACTCCCAATACAAATCCCTCGGTGCGGTATTCCATGGCGGGAGAAACCATAGAATTGGCAAAACCGGTAATAGGTACAATAGTCCCGGCGCCGCCATACTTGGCTATTTCATCATAAATGCCCAGGCCGGTAAATAAAGCCGCTAAAAAAATTAAGGTAGATGAGGTAGCGGCTCCGGCATCATTTATGGATAAACCCTGTCCCTGAAAAAAATTAAGCATAAACTGGCCAATTAAGGCGATTAAACCGCCAAAAATAAAAGCTCCCAGGGTATTTCGGATAACTGGAGGACGAGGCTTAATTTCATCCACTAACTTTTTATATTGTTTTTTTTGTATTTCTAAAGGTTGAGCCATGTTCATCCTTCCTCTTTTTAGACAAAATGGACACCGGAAGGTGTCCATTAATAAGCTGACTGCTAATGATTGAATAGCTTCTTTTTATTTATTCTATTAACTTTTTTCAGCCAGCTTAATGTTAGCTTTATATTCAATTACCCGACCATTATCCACATTTGCCGTCAGGTTAACCACCTCTACGCCAACAACTTCCTTTCCCTCTTTTAAGGCTTTGTCAACCGCCGACTGAACAGCCCCTTTCCAACCATCATTTGATTCTCCAACCATTTCTGAAACGTTTATGGACATCAAAATTCCTCCTTATAAAATTAAAATTTTTAACGACTTAAAACTAATGGTGCATTTTATAATATTATTTGCGATAATAAAATATATATACTCCTTAAGAAGTTTTTTCGGGCGAAATAATTAATTTTTTTAGTTTGTTTAAAGCTTGACGTTCCCGGCGTGATATTTGGACCTGGGATAGGCCCAAGCGGTCGGCTATATCTTTTTGGGTTTTATCTTCAAAAAAACGCCAGGATAAAATTTGCCGGTCCCGCTCCGGTAATTTAAATAATAAATCCTTAAACTCAATATGATCTATCCAGGACAATTCTGTAACCCGCAGGTCATCTAACTGGTCTAACAGGTATATTGGGTCGCCCTCATCCTGGTGGAGTGTTTCGTAAATTGAAGCCGGATATTGGGCCGCTTCTATAGCCGTAACTATTTCCTCCCGGGACAACCCAAGATTTTCGGCTATTTCACCTACCGAAGGTTCTCTTCCAAACTGATTGGTCAAAAATTCCCGTGCTTTTTGAATTTTGTAAGCCGTCTCTTTTACGGACCGGCTTACTTTAATTAACTGGTCGTCCCTTAAAAAACGTCTGATTTCGCCAATAATCATGGGTACCGCGTAAGTAGAAAACTTGACCCCATAATTAAAATCAAATTTATCAATAGCTTTAATCAAGCCAATGCAACCGATCTGAAATAAATCTTCCAAATCATAGCCCCTGTTTTGAAAACGCTTTACTAAATTAAAAACCAGCTTAAGGTTACAATTAATTAATTTTTCCCGGGCTAAATTATTTCCCGCCTGGGCCTGTTTAATAAGCTCTGTCATTTCATTATCTTTAAGTAAGGGGAAGCGGGGTAAATTCATTTCGGTTAGCTTTGAGCTCATTTTTTAAGACCCTGCCTTAATGCTTTAGTTGCGTAGAAGATAAAGAAGGATTTACCGTTTTAATCATGGTTACGCGGGTACCTTCTCCGGGAGCAGAGTCTACTTGCAACCGTTCCATAAAGGATTGCATAAAAACAAAACCCAGCCCCGTACGCTCCGGGTCAGAAGAGTAGGCCGGTTGAAGGGCTTTCTTAATGTCCTCAACTCCCTTTCCGTCGTCCTCCACCCTAACTTCAAGACTATCTTTACCTAAAGTGGCCACTATCCGGATAATACCGTTTGGTGAGTCGGCATAGCCGTGAATAATGGCGTTGGCTACAGCTTCGGAAACCGCAACTTTAATTTCTTCCAGGTCGTTTAAAGTAAATTCTAACTGGGAGGCAAAGGCGGCTACGGCTACCCGCGCAAAAGCAACATTAGCCGGAATACTTAGAAATTCAAGCTTCATTTGGTTGACAACCTCCATCATTACTCACCCCTATACCCAACAATTAGTTTTAAAGCTTCTTCTTCACCAGGGTACTCCTTCATGATCCGAAAAAAGCCAGACATTTCTAAGACCCGGCGTACCTGGGGCTGCGCATTCACCAGGGAAACCCTTCCGTTTACTTGAACCAGCCGTTTATACCTTCCTAAAATAACTCCTAGACAGGAACTATCAATAAAAGAAACCTGGCTTAAATTAAGCACTAAAAAGCTTATGGGCCTGCTTTCCAGAGCTTTTTCCAAAACCGCCCGAAATTCATCGGCTACGGCCAAATCAAGCTCGCCTTTTGGCCGCACCAGTAAAGCATCTTGCTTTATTTCCAAATCCAGTTCCATTTTTTCTGGCCCCTTTCTTACAACGCAGAATTTTATAAAAAAACAGCTACCCATTGCTAAATGTTACCATATATTTAGTTAAAAAACAAATTAAAAGATTAATATAAATTGTGGAGAGGAGCCCGGGCTGTCTGCCAATAACGGAACTGACATATGCCGGTTCCGGCAAGTTCCCCGCCTTTCTTTTTATATATCACGGTGCTTAAAGGTGTAAACCGCCGCTGCCAGCAGAACGACGATATAAACTATGGTATAAAGGAGCATCCAGTCGCTGGGGGTAGACTGGCTGCCGAAGGGGCCAAGGGTTGACTGAGGATTGAGAAAGTGGGGAATGTCCTGGCCATTGCCGACGGGAAGCCGGTCTACCACTGTCGCCACCAACCGCCGGTAGACAGCGTCCGCCGGCAGGAGGAGGCTGGTCACCACGCCGGCATAAATGGCGGCGGTATTATCCATCATGGCCCCGATCTGTTCCATCATTCCCCCCATCACGGCCATAGCGTAGAGGGCGAAGGCCAGGACGCCGCTACTCACGGTGTTGAGCCTGGTGCTCCCCAGCATGGTTACGGCCAGGATGACCAGGGGCTCCAGGATAAAAAGGCTCAAAGCCGGGACCAGCCCGGGGATGACCAGACCCGTCTGCCAATACACCAGGCCGGTTAGGGCTAAGAAAAAGAGGGCGGCGTAGATAACCAGCATGGCCGCCTGACCCAGGAATTTACCCAGGAGCAGGTCGCGGCGGGAGAGGGGCCGGGTTGCCAGGGCGTACAGGGTACCGTTGTCGATTTCCGCGGCGATGCTGCCCACGGCAGCCAGGATGGCCAGGCCGGCCACCAGGAAGCTGGCCAGGTAGATCCCCATGACAAAGAGCAGAATCGACTGCATCATGGCATAGTAACTTGTGGCGGTCGCAGCGGGATTGGCTGTATTCACTACGTCCCGGGTAATAAAGTGCAGGCCGGTGCCGTAAAGGATAAGAAAGGCCAGGGTGAGAACGCCGGCGATGAGGGCCACCTTTTTACGCCAGGCCTCCCGGAAGCTAAAGAGGGCCATTAGCCACATGTTTGTTCCCCCTCCCGTACCAGGTTGATGAAAATGTCCTCCAGGGAGTTGTGTCCCGGTGCCACTTCGTAGATGCGGCAACCCGCGGCCACCAGCCGGGCTACCAGAGCGGCGATCTCCTCCCGGTCGCTCAGGGCCAGGGTTAAACGATTGCCCTCTAGTTGCAGGTCCTGGTAACGCCCGCGTAGTTCCGTCGCCAGTTTCTCCGATAGACCACCCAGCCGGATACTAACTGCCGCCGGGCCGGCTTGCAGGTCCGCCAGCCGGCCACTGGCCACCACCGTGCCCCGGTTGATGATGGCTACCCGGTCGCAGACTTGCTCCACCTCGCTCAAGAGGTGGCTGTTTAAAAAGATGGTCTTGCCGGCCTCTTTCAGAGCCAGGAGGATCTCCCGCACCTGGCGCCGGCCCAACGGGTCCAGGGCCGAGGTGGGCTCGTCCAGGAAAACTGCCCGCGGGTCGCCAACCAAGGCGGCAGCCAGACCCAGGCGCTGCTGCATACCCTTGCTATAGTTGGCTACCGGCTTCTTGCCCTCCCCGGCCAGACCCACCAGGTCCAGAACCTCAGTGGCCCGCTGCCGGGCGGCCCGGCCGTCCCGGCCGGCCAGGCGGGCATGGAAGATTAACAACTCCTCCCCTTGCAGCCAGCCGTGAAGGCGAAAGTTCTCCGGCAGGAAACCCACCTGGCGCCGGCCCTTTGTGTCCTGGGGCAGGTAGCCAACCACCTGCGCCTCACCGGCCGTAGGGTAAACCAGGCCCACCAGTATCTTTACCAGGGTACTCTTGCCGGCGCCGTTGGGTCCCAGCAGACCGAAGATCTGCCCTTCCTCCACGGAAAGGCAGATCTCCCGGCAGGCCGTTTGCCGGCCGTATACTTTCGTTAAGTTCCGGACTTCAATAATGGCCATTACTTGACCTCCGCCGCTACCCGCAGAGCTTCTTCAAGGGACAGCAGGGACAGGCCTTGTATAGCCCGCCAGCTATTGCCCTGGCGCCAGGCCAGGGTAACGTTCTCCCGTATTTCCCCGTCAGGATGGTAGTTCCTGTCGCCGGTAAAGAAGACTCCCTGGTTCCCGTTAACCTTAATTTCCTTGGCCACCATATTCCAGGTCTCCGGGATAGGCAGGGTACGCTGCCAGTCGTTGATGGAGGCCAGTTGACGGCGGAAGTTGTCAGGCAGAAAGGGCAGGTTCAGCAGGGCCTGACGCAGGGCTGCCAGATCGACGTTCCGGGGAGCGTCGATGGTCAGGTCGCGGGCAGCATAAAGAGTAAAACCTTTGGCTGGCTGGCCGTAATCTGCTCTAACTAGGGGCGGGATGCTCAGGGTAAAGGACTTGCCCGCCAGCCCGGCCGGCAACGGAACACCGCCGTGTTTCTGCACGTAGTTGTTAAGCTTCTCGACATCGGGGGTGAAGGTGACGGTCGGCGACTGCTCAACGCTTATAGCTACCCTTTCCCGCCCGGCAAGAGTAGCGGGCAGTTCCAGTTGCAAACCGCTTAAAGCTGCCACTTGGGCCGGGTTCACCTTAACTCTCGGCTCTGCCGGACATTGCACTTCCACCCGGCCGAAATTCTTGATCTCCGCTTCACCTCCCTGGCCGTTAAAGAGTTTCTCCAGTTGAGCCATATCTTCAGGAGTAATCTTGACTACCTGGATCTTTTCCATGCGGAAGAGGCTCAAGAATTGGGTGGCCAGGCTGCGGCCCGGCGCCCAGCTTAAGAAGACAGCCAGAACCAGTACGGCCGCGGCCACGCCGGAAAACCATTTGTGTTGCCGGATCATATCAGCAATCCTCCTTGTTTTAGTCAGGGGCTGATAACCAGAAGCCGGGAAACCGGAACCGGGTATTTGTACCGGACAACCGGCGGCCTCCGTTTCCCGCCGGTAGGCCGCCAGGGCTGCCGTTGTATTGCTGGCAAGCCCTTCCAGGTCCTGCAGCCGACGCCGGCAGGAGGCACACCCAGCCAGGTGCCCGGCCACCTGGGCTGTCATCCTGGTATCCAATTCACCATCAAGAAAAGCTTCTAAAAGGCCTTCTTCCGGACACATGACCGTTCCTCCTTTCCAACTTGCTGTACAGAGCGGCAAAGCGCTGCCGTGCTCTGGCCAGGATGGTCCCCACTGAATTCTTATCCACCTGGATGGTTGTGGCAATCTCGGTGTAACTGTGGCCCGCGTTTTTTAAAAGCAGGCAGATGCTGTCCCGCGGCGGCAGTTGGGCCAGACATTGGTGCACCTGGCGGGCTTCCTGGCTGCGGATGAACGCTTCCTCCGGAGGGATAACGCCGGCTTCCTTCCGGAACTGGCCTTCCTCGCGCCGCCGCCGCCGCTCTTCATCGCGCAGACGGTTATAAGCCAGGTTGGCTGCCGTCCGGAGCAGCCAACCACCCAGATTGCTTTTATCCCGGGGTGGCTGGCGGTAGAACTTCAAAAAGACTTCCTGGGCCAGATCCTCGGCTGCCGCCCGTTCCCCCAGGAGATAATAGAGCCTCCGGTACACCAGGGGGTAGTAGCTTTGAAACAGGACTTCGAATTCAGCAGGTTCTATAG
>JJNX02000057.1 GCA_000681355.2 Peptococcaceae bacterium SCADC1_2_3 | reverse complement strand
AGTCTGGTGGCAGCAGCCTAAAAATTATCCACATGGAGATAACTTTCCCGATAAAATATCCTCAGTCCTAAACTGTGGAAAATAGGATAAGTATACTCATTATTATGGTAAAATGAGGAAAATAATTAAATCAATAGAGAAATATGTCATTATTTAATGTAGCGCAGTTTCAATTTACCCATTGAGAACGCTTGACCAATAATTAAAAAGCCAAAAAAGTTTACAAAGCAAAAAGCTTCTAGAACAAAATTATTGTTAAACTATAAATCATTTGTTATAATTAAAAAATAAAAATCTATTCTCTTGAAAATTAATAAATTAAATACCGTTGGTGACTTAAAGCAAGGCAAACTTTAAGGAGAATAGGGAATCAGGTGCAAGTCCTGAGCGGACCCGCCACTGTAACCAGGAAAATATGCGGTAAGTTTAAGCCACTGGGGTAGCACTTTAGGGTTATAGTAAGCTTCGGCAGCAGCAATTTATTACGGAATAAATGAACGGCAAGCGGCATTGAAACTTTTATAAACTGAGGCCACCCTGGGAAGGCAGCCAATATAAGTTAGAAAACTGGAGCCAGGAGACCTGCCGGCGGTATAAAACCGGGGATTATGGTAAAGTCCACGGCCTATTAGGCTGTGGGCTTTTATTTTTATAGCTTATTTTAAAGGAGGTATTTTTATGCTTTTAGAAAAAACGCTTAACGGAATTGGTGGTCTTGATGAGGAAGCCATGATGTTGGCCCAAAGGAGGCTGAACAGCTTAATCAAGCCGCCCGGTAGTTTAGGGCGGTTGGAAGAAATAGCTGTTCAATTAGCGGGCATAACCGGCCAGGCACGTCCTGAAATAGGGAAAAAAGTAGTAATTGTCATGGCAGCAGACCACGGGGTGGTGGCGGAAGGGGTAAGCGCTGCTCCACCGGAAATTACGGCGCAAATGTTGCCTGCTTTTTTACAAGGGGTGGCGGGCATTGGGGTTTTGGCCTGCCAGGCCGAAGCACAGTTAGTGGTGGTGGATATTGGGGTGGCGGGACCGGTAACTTATCCCGGGGTGGTAAACAAAAAAATACGGGCCGGCAGCGGTAATATAGCTAAAGGTCCGGCCATGACCAGGAATGAAGCGGTTCAAGCCCTAGAAACCGGGATAAATATTGCCCGGGAGGAAATAAAAAAAGGAGCCACTCTTTTAGCTACTGGTGATATGGGCATAGGCAACACTACCCCCAGCAGTGCTGTGTTTGCTGTTTTAAGCGGTTACCCGGTGGAAAATATTACCGGACGCGGCACTTTGGTTAATGACGAGGTGCTGGCCAGAAAAATAAAAGTCGTGGCCCGGGCTCTGGAGGAAAACCGTCCTGATCCTCAAAATGGCCTTGACGTGGTGGCTAAAGTTGGCGGCCTGGAAATTGCCGGGCTGGCGGGGGTAATTTTAGGTGCCGCTGCCTGCCGGGTGCCGGTAATTCTGGATGGTTTTATAACTACGGCCGCGGCCCTTATTGCTTTCGCCTTGCAGCCCCGGACAAAGCAATTTATGCTGGCCTCACATCTTTCCGGGGAACAGGGTCACCAGCTAATGCTGGACTACCTGGGCCTTAAGCCCATGCTTTACTTAAATATGCGCCTAGGCGAAGGGACCGGCGCAGTTTTGGCCATGCCTATAGTGGAGGCGGCTACCCGCATTATTAACGAGATGGCCAGCTTTCGTGATGCCGGGGTGAGTGATTTGGAGGAAGAGAAATTATTATAGCTAAGGCACAGAGGGGCAAAGAGACAAAGGCACAGAGGGGCAAAGAGACAAAGGCACAGAGGGGCAAAGAGACAAAGGCACAGAGGGGCAAAGAGACTAAGGCACAAAGGGGCAAAGAGACTAAGGCACAAAGGGACAGAGGGACAAAAGCAATTGCATAAGAAACACACGGCTTGATTTCTCAAAAAAGGCGTTAAGCTGTTTCTATTCCCGGTAGCATCAATAAAGGTTATGGCAAAAATAAATTAATGCCTTACTTTTTTTCTAAAACTCTGTGCCTTTGTGCCACTGTGCCTTTGTGCCTATTTACTAATTAACTAATTAATTAACGTACTTTTTCAAAACGATCTTTTAATTTTTTAATTACCTGGGGCATGGTGGTATATTCCATTTCGTTCTCCGGCAAGCGGTGGGGTTCAAAGGGTCCTTGGCTGCGCATGTAGTTGGCGATAAAGTTAGCCGTTTGCCGGGCCTGGTCAAAAGCCACGTCTTTAAAGAAATCCTGTGGTCCAATTAGTTTTCCTTCACATAGTTGAAAACCTAAGGCAATTACCCGCGGCGGCCCGTCAAAGCGAGTGGGGGTAGACTGCTCTACGCTAACCGGCATTAAAGGACCACAGTGGGAGCCGCGCATCCAGCCGCTGACTAATTGGGGATTGGCAAAAGGCTCCAGTGCTTCTCCTACTGCCGGCATGCCGCTTTGGCAGCGCACAATTAAAACCGGATCATCTTTGCCTACGTAACGACCGGCCAATAAATTAAGCTTTTGGGTGCTGGAAATAGCCGCGATTTCGCCCGTTTGCTTATGAAAAATACTTTTAATACAATAACGTCCCCGCGTACCAATAAATACTAATAAGTCATAAATTTCCTCGGGGGCAGAAAAAGTTACCTTTTTGTTTTCAATTAAGTCCCGCACCTCAAAAAGAAACCCCTCGTGCATACTGGGGTCAATAACCAGCCCGGAGGTGTTAAAAGGGTCGGCAAATATTTTATACAGCGGCAGATTCCATGCCCCGGGCTCAGTTTTATCGGCCATAAAAACGATAATTGGTTCGCTCCTTCTTTCTTCTATAGTCATTTCGGCTACTCCGGGTCCCAGTCCTTTAATGTTGCCAGAAAAAGCATCCGATAGTAGATCCTGCCCGGCTCCGTAAAGCTTAAGCTTTTTAGCCACTTCCGTACAAGCCAGAAAAGTATCCCAGGCCAACTGGTGAATCTCCCCGTTGTTGCGTTCAAATTCGTGGGTCATAATTAAGTTAATATCATCGCCGACGTGGGTAACGTAAGAATCAATTAAAAGAGGGCTTCCCGAAACCATGCCCCGGGCTTTTTCCAAAAGAGCCGGGTAAACATTGGAGTGTCCCACGTAACTGCCCACATCTGCTTTAATGACGGAAAGGGTGATTTTTTTACCCATAATTTAGTGTTAACCTCCTTTAAATAAATTGGGTGTTAAATAAGTTTAACGGGTGGAATTAGGCGATTAAACTTCACCTCTTCCTTTACGGAAGGGCTTATTAAAAGTTTTTATTAGTTTGATGAAAAGTTAATCTTTTTTATTTATTCGCCAACAGGTTGGTTTATTCCTGCCAACCAGGTAATTTATTTTCTTTATATTTTTAATTAGAGCTAACTATTTTCATTAATCAAGGGAATTAGGCTACATTATTTAACTTTAGGAAGGTTTTAACCAGTTAGCCAAAGGTTTAAAAATAGCTTCAATGGCTTTAGTTGGTGAAGGTAAATCAAAGCCTAGCACTAAAGGAACAGAAAGGACCATTCCCAGCCAGAGGAAAACGGCAAAGGCAATCAGTTCCCGCCACCTTTTATTTTTAACCAGGGGCGGTACTTCAAGGTAAATAATAATTAAAAAAACAAGATTTAATAAAAAGATCAAGGTTTGAACCACCCCTTACCTCTTTAAAGAAGCCCTTCTTCCCTGCAGGCCGGTATCCCTTAGCTTTACTTTCACCGTTAAATAAACTTGGGCGTTGGCAAATTCTTCGTCCCAGCGGTTTTTAAGCTTTGACCATTCCCTTTTGTGCTTGCGGTGGAAGGCCTCCCCAAAACCAAAACTATCCACTTTATACTCCCCTTGGACTTTATCTAAGGTTGTTTTTACCCGCTGCCTTATTTCAGCGGCGGCAATATTTTCTACGGCCTTAATCATTTCCGGCCGGGTAAAGTCCTCTTCGTCCTGCTGCTCAATTACATCTATTTCAGCCTTTATGGTCAGGAAAAATTTAATTTTTCCCTTTTGGTAAACCGGGTCTATATTTATTTTGCCTTTCATTACTTCTAAGGAAATTTTTTTGCCCGGACATATTGGCGAGGGTATAGTAACCCCCATTCTGCGCACCTCCCCTTTTAACAACCAGCGTAAACCCTGGGTCTCCCGACAGTCCAGCCAGCCAATAAGTTTGTCTCCTTTAAAAATAGCCGCCCCGGTTAAAACAATTTCCTGGTGGTGGTGGACCTTTTCCAGGCCGGGACCCTGCGCTACCCCCTGTCTTTTTAATTCCACCTGCGTGAGAACCGGGTTAGTCCCTCGACTGGCCAGGTCCTGGCTAAAGTCTCGGAATCTTAAAACATAACCTGTTCTAAGCCGGGCTAAAAAACCAACCGCCTGGGCGGAGGTCATTTGCAGTTCCGAATGGCTTTCCAGCACCTTTTTTGCCTCCTGCGGGGTGGCCATTACCCATACTGTCCCCCGGCTTAGGGGTTGGCGGTGGAAAAAATTAATTACATCCAGGACCCCGTGCCGGCACAACCTTTCGTCTAAAATTAAAACTACGTTATGGCCCAGGTAAAGATGGCGGGGAATTTGTTGCGCTAATCTTTTTTGGGCGTCAAAAACTGTATCCCCGGTAGCCGAGACCACCCAAGTAATATTTTGGTTCATCGCGGCTCCCCCGCCAGGACCCCCTCCCATACCGCCTCCGCCAAAGGCGGCCGGTCTGGCCAACTGGTAAGTAAGCTGGATTTTATTGTCTTTAGTGTAATCTACCCCCGTACCAAGAATAATGGCAATTTCGTTTAACTCCTTTTTGCTCCAGCAGCCGGAAATATTTATAGTTATTAAAAGTAAAAGTAAAATTAAAAAAAGTTTTCTCTTCATTTTTTGCCTGACCCCTTAATTAAAACAATTATTAAGAGTAAAAAGGGGATGCCAAATTCAAAGGTAAGGGCATAAAAGGGAAAGGTTTGGGTTAAAAAATTTAAAAGGTCAATAATACTGGGGTGCAAAAGGTAGCTTAAGGAAGTAACAATTACCGCCAAAGGTAAGATTAAAGGGCGGTAGTCTTTTAATCCTAGAAGCTGAGAGCTGCCTAAAGCGGCGGCCCATAAAAAAAGGGCGCCTTTCACCGTACCGCTGGTTATCCAAATAACTATAGGAATTATCTCCAGTCTTTCAATAAAGTTGGCAATATTAATCATCTTGGTCCCGCTTAGAACAGGAAAAAAATAACTGCTGGTAAGGGTAGGGCCGAAGACAAGCAGAACCCCTACGGTAGCTATTTCAATTAAAACCAAAACAAAAAACAAGGCTTTAATCGTCAGGCGGTAAACATTTTTTTGCTCCGCCAGGTAAGGGACTATAACCGCCAGAGTAATAATTTCCCCAAACCAGGAAAGGGGAGTTATGGTGCTTTTGACCAGGGGTAATAAACCGGTGTCAAAAACAGGTAGGATATTGGCTACTTTCATTTCCGGGGTAGCCAGGGCAAAAAGAATAGTCAATAGACCAGCGTTAAGGGGTAAAAAAAGCTGGTTAATGCGGGCCAACACTTCCAAACCACAATAGGTAATGTACGCAGACATAGTTGTGCCGTGAATAAGAAAAACTACCAGGGGTGTTTCCGGCATAAAAGCCGCCACAATAGTGGAACAATACTCCCGGTCTACTAAAGCACAAAAGTGGATAAACAACCAGACGTAAAAAAACCCGATAATCTTGCCGGGCCAGCGGCCTAAAATAAGCGGAAGGTATTCAAACAAAGTCTTGCCTGGAAAACGCAAGCTTAAATTTATGACGACCAAAGAAATTAAAACCCCGCCGGCAAAGGCGATAAGAAAAGATAACCAGGCGTCTTGTTTGGCGTGGGCCACGGTGTTTTGCGGGATAAAAAGAATTAAAGTGGCGTAAATCATGGTCACCAGTAAATATAAGGTTTGTCTGGCATCAATTTTACCGCCTTCTAGTATTTAACTCACCCCCCTTTTTTTATAAGGTTGAAAATTAAAGATTTTAAATTTTAAGAAAAAATTTAATCCTCTGTACCCTTTATTTTCTTTCTCCCGGTGGTCTTGGTTTTAAACCTGTTTTCATCCGGTGCAGGTTTTCTTTACCCAATAAATGGGGGCGGGTCAGCAGGGCCCACCAGGGAGCGCGCACCACCACGTCTTTTAATTCGGCTGGAGATAAAGGCATAACCGGGTATAAAAAGGGAATCCCAAAGGAGCGTAAAGAGGCCAGGTGAGTTATTAAGATTATTAAACTACAAATCAGTCCAAATAAGCCGGTAAAAGCGGCAATCATGGTTAAAGGAAACTTGATTAATCTTAAAGGCAAGGTTCCGGAGTAGCAAAGAGTAAAAGATGCAATGCCGGTTAAAGCCACCACAATTACCGTGGCCGGAGCCACCAGCCCCGCTTTGACTGAAGCCTCCCCAATAACAAGTGCCCCCACAATACTTACCGCCTGACCTACCGGCTGGGGCATGCGAATACCGGCTTCCCTTAAGATTTCAAAAGTTAGATCCATAATTAAAACTTCCACTAAAGTAGGAAAAGGGACGGCTTCTCTTTGACCGGCAATGCTTAAAAGCAAAGCCGTGGGTAGCATTTCCTGGTGGAAGGTAAGTAAAGCCACGTAAGAAGCCGGCGCGGTAAGAAAGATGATTAAAGCTGCGATGCGAATAAGTCTAATTAAAGAATAAAAAAAGTAGCGCTGGTAATAATCTTCCGGAGATTGAATAATTTCATTAAATAAGGTCGGTACGGTAAGCACATAAGGTGTGCCGTCAGTAATAATGGCCACCCGGCCTTCTAAAAGCAAGGCCGCTACTTTATCGGCGCGGTCAGTATGGTTGATGGTGCAAAAGGGAGATAAGGGGTTATCATCAATTAATTCTTCCAGGTAGCCTGATTCTAAAACGGCGTCAATTTCAATACGGGAAAGCCTTTCTTTTACCTCGGTCACCAGCCCGGGATAAACCACCCCTTTAATGTAAGTGATGGCCACATCGGTGTGGGTAATTTTGCCTATAGGCATGATCTCAATTTTTAAAGCCGGGTTTTTAATGCGCCGCCGGAGGAGAGATGTGTTGGTACGTAAGGTTTCCACAAATGATTCCCGGGGCCCGCGCACCACCGCCTCGGTTTTGGAATCTTCAATACTTCTGGCTTCCCAGCCTCGGGCCCCGTTAATAATGGTCTTTGCGTGCCCATCTATCAGTAAGGCCGTATCTCCGGACATTACCGCGTCAATAACTTCCCCCAGGGTGTTTGCCTCTCCAATTTGGTGAATACAAAGGCCGCGGTCGCGAATAAAATCAAAAGCCTGGGCTTTGGTAATTTTATATTCTTTTGGTAAGGCCGGGGGCACTTCCAGGGAAAGGGAGCGCATGACAAAGTTGCTGACCTGGATTTTATCCGCCAGGCCGTCTACATAAATTAAAGCCAGGCGAATATCGGGGAGTTGGGCAAAAGTAAACTCCCGGAAGACCACGTCATAGCAATCAGCCAGGATAAAGTGCAAGGTGGTTAGATTTTCTTTTAGGCTGGTTTTTAGCTTTTGGCTGCGCCAAGATTGTTCCTTAACTCCCGGGCTTTCTAGTCTTTTAAAAAAATCGAACATGGTCCATCCCCTTTTGTAAAGAGGCTTTCCTGTTCGACTATTATTTACAATTTAGGATTATTTATACTAAAAAATAAAACGGGTAGAAAAGGGCTTTTTGCGGCTGATTTTATTCCTCCTCTTGTTCGCTATTTTTAAGTTAAACTTTAGTTTTTGGGTCTTTACTCATACCTCACATTCCTGGCCGGGATTAAGCAGGATTACTTCCGCGGCAGGTGCATATTGACGCACCAGTTCCACGAAGTCTTTTGCGTCCTGGACTAAGATGGGGAAGGTTTTAAAGTGCATAGGGATAACCTTTTTGGGTTTAAGCAAGCTTACGGCGCGGGCAGCCTGCGGTAAATCCATGGTGAATACACCGCCTACGGGTAAAAGGGCTACGTCAAGGGGGTAAAGTTCGCCCCACAGTTGCATGGTGGAAAAGATACAAGTGTCGCCAGAATGATAAATAGTACAGCCGTCTTCCAGTTTAATGATGTAACCGGCCGGATTTGCTGTTTCTGAGGAGTGGTAAGCCTGGGTCATGGTAATGGCAATACCGTCTACCACTACGGTGCCGCCAATATTCATGCCCATGCCGCCAAAAATAATTTTATCATCCGGAACACCCATACCCTTTAATTTTCCCATTGTTTCCGGCATGCCTACTAAAGTAGCCCCGGTTTTTTTCACTATATCGGCCGCGTTGGCAATGTGGTCAAAATGGTCGTGGGTTACCAAAACCAGATGGGCCGTGTTAATGTCGTTAACGCCACAAGCAGCCGTAGGGTTACCTTCCAGCCAGGGGTCAATAATAATTACTTTTCCTTGAGCGGAGGTAATTTGAAAACAGGCGTGTCCCAACCACTTAATTTTAGTCATTAAAAATCCTCCTTTTTTATTGATTTTTATTCTTTTCTCCCTTTGGTTTTAGTCTAAATTTTCCGCAAAAATTCCCTTTTCTACCCCAGTTCTATAAAAAAACTTTTATATTTTCAGATTTATAATTTCGGCAAAAGTTTTATTTTTTCCTGCTGAATTTCCCTTTTTTAAAGTTATGACCATATAATATAATAAATAATAATTATTCAGGTAGGCACAGAGGGGCAAAGGGAAATAAAAACAGGTTGTTTAGGCTATAGGCTGCAGGCTGTTAGTCGCGCATAATTTTCTCCTACAGCCTAACTGCCTACAGACTATCCACCTGAATAGAACGAATGCTTAGCAGTTTAATCAGAAAGTTAAGCAGAAAATAGGCAAAACACTTTGTGCCTGTGTGCCTTTGTGCCTTTGCCCCTATGAACCTGGGGAAGCAAGGGGACGTTCTTTTTGCTTCCGTAATGATTAATTTTATAGTATCCTTGTAGCGGGAGGATGGTAAAACTGAAATTAAAAAAACAGGTGGCCGTGCTTTTTGGGGGGCGCTCAGGAGAACATGAGGTGTCCTGCCAGTCAGCCCAGACGGTAATTGAGGCCCTGGATAAAGATAAATACGAAGTTATTCCGGTGGGTATTACTAAAGAAGGAAAATGGTTGGCGGGGTTAACACCCCAGTCTTTACTCCAAATAGAAAAAGTAAGCCCATCCTCCAGGCAAGTAATTTTTTCTTGTGACCCTGCTTATCGCGGACTAACCTGGTTTGAAGAAAAAAATTATGGTAGAATACCGGTTGAAGTGGTTATCCCGGTCCTGCACGGTCCTTACGGGGAGGACGGGATAGTTCAGGGTCTGCTGGAAATGGCCGGTGTTCCTTACGTGGGTTGCGGGGTGCTGGCCTCAGCGGTAGGAATGGATAAAATAATGATGAAAAATATTTTTGCCCAACATAACCTTCCTCAACCCAGGTTTTTATTTTGCCGGCGCTGTGATTGGGAAAGGTCAAAAGAGGAAATAATCTCAAGAGTGGAAAAACAGCTTAAATACCCTTGTTTTGTTAAACCGGCCAACCTGGGTTCCAGCATCGGAATTTCTATGGCCAGGGAAAAAAAGGAATTGAGAGAGGCGGTAGCCCAGGCGGCGCGCTATGACCAGAGAATAATTTTTGAAGAATATATTTCCGGCCGCGAAATAGAGGTAAGCGTTTTAGGCAACGAAGACCCGGTGGTTTCATTGCCTGGGGAGATAACCTACGACCACGAGTTTTATGATTACCAGGCCAAATATCTGTCCCCAAAGGTGCGCTTGCACATTCCTGCTTCCTTACCTGACAAAACCATAAGTCAATTGCAGGAACTGGCCATAAAAGCATACCAAGCGTTAGATTGTGCTGGTTTGGGAAGGGTAGATTTTTTTTTAAGGGAGCAAACCGGGGAGTTATTAGTTAACGAAATTAACACTATGCCAGGCTTTACCCGCTTTAGCATGTACCCCAAGCTTTGGGAAGCAAGCGGGCTGGGGATAAGTGAGCTTTTAGACCGTTTAATTGGGCTGGCCCTTGAGCGGCACTGGAAAAAAATAAATTCAGGAATCCACCAGGCAAAAGATTAAGAAATAGAGTTAGTTGACACCCCAGAAGAAAAAGTTTACAATAACAAAAGAAAAAAGCTTAAACCTAAATTATTATATATTGATAGCTAATTATTCAGTCGTCGGTCTTTTAAGGAAAGTATTTGCGGGTGAGAAACCCGTTTTTTTATAATCAGGAGGTGTTTTTATATTACCAAGGAGTACCGAATAAATGAAGAAATTCGGGTTAAAGAAGTCAGGGTTATTGACGCTAATAATAATCAAATAGGTGTTCTTCCCACTCAGGAGGCCATGCGCCTGGCCGAAGAAAGAAATCTGGATATAGTAGAAATAGCGCCGCAGGCCAAGCCGCCGGTATGCCGGATTATGGATTACGGCAAGTTTAAATACGAGCAAAGCAAGCACGATAAAGAAATCAAAAAAAAACAGCGGGTTGTTGATATTAAAGAAATAAAACTACGACCTAATATAGAAGAGCATGACTTTCAAATTAAAGCAAAAAATGCGGCTCGCTTTCTTAAAGAAGGCGATAAAGTAAAGGCAACGATTATTTTCCGGGGCCGCGAAATTGTGCATACCCAGTTAGGCCAGCAAGTATTGAAACGGCTGGCAGAACAGGTAAAGGAAGTTTCTACGGTTGAAAGACTACCCAGACTGGAAGGAAAAAGCATGATTATGATTTTAGCCCCCGTTAAGCAAGAAGAAGTTAAACAAGCATAGAGAGGAGATTATTTTTAATTATGCCCAAGATTAAAACTCACCGCGGCGCAGCAAAAAGGTTTAAATTAACGGCCACGGGTAAAATTAAACGGGCCAGCGCTTTCCATAGCCATCTGTTGGGTAAAAAAACTGCCAGCCAGAAGCGAAAATTAAGAAAAGGCACCCTGGTGGACAAAGCCGACAAGGCCAGAATCAAACGTTTATTGCCTTATTAGACTAAATGAGAGAGGAGAATCGGTAATATGCCAAGGGTAAAAAATAGTGTGGTTACCCGCCGGAGACATAAAAAGATCCTTAAATTAGCCCGGGGTTACCGCGGGGCAAAGAGTAAGTTGTACCGGGTAGCCAAAGAGCAGGTTATGAAGTCATTAAGCTATGCTTACCGCGATCGCCGCGTGAGAAAACGTGATTTTCGTAAATTATGGATTGCCCGTATTAATGCGGCGGCGCGCTTAAATGGTATTTCATACAGCAGGTTAATGAACGGGCTGCGGTTGGTCGGGGTGGAGATTAACCGTAAAAATCTGGCTGATTTAGCCATTCATGACGCCAGCGCTTTTAACCAACTGGTAGAAATGGCTAAAAACAGGCAAGAAGCCTGTCCTGCAACATCAAAGCCTCCTAATCCTTAAGTTTAAATTAAAACTTAACCGGTTTAAAATTAATAAGTACTTTATCCAGGAATATAAGCAGGAGAATAATGTTAAGAACTGGCTATAAACAGTTTCTCCTTTCGAAATGGAAAAAAATAATTTCTTTGCGTCTTAATCCACCGCAAATATTAGTCCTGGGTTTCGCTGTCCTAATTTTAGCCGGCGCTCTTTTATTATTTTTACCTCATGCGTCAAGAACGGGACAATATACCAGTTTTTTAACCGCCCTTTTTACGGCTACCTCGGCGGTGTGCGTAACGGGTTTGGTAGTGGTAGACACGGGTACTTACTGGTCTACTTTTGGACAGGTAGTTATCTTGTTTTTAATTCAAATAGGTGGATTAGGTTTTATGACCATGGCCACCTTTTTCTTTATTTTAATGGGCCGCTATATTGGTTTAAGAGAACGCCTGTTAATTCAAGAATCGCTTAACCAGTTAAGCTTAGCCGGGGTGGTAAGACTAGCGCGAGCCGTGCTGATTTTTACTTTTTTTACCGAGGGTTTTTTTGCCTGTATTTTGGCCTTGCGTTGGGTCTTTGATTACGGGTGGTCTACGGGATGGTGGTTTGGTTTGTTTCACGCCGTATCTGCTTTTAATAACGCCGGTTTTGACCTTTTTGGCCATTTTCGCAGCTTAACCGCCTACACTTCTGATGCGACGGTGACCTTTAGTGTTACCACGTTAATTATTTTAGGCGGAATAGGCTTTGCAGTAGTGGCGGAAATATTTAAAAATAACCGTAAAAAATATATTTCGGTCCATACCCGTCTGGTTTTTTTAAGTACCGTACTATTAATTGGTTCTGGCATGTTTTTTTTTGCTTTACTGGAATGGCACGGTGTTTTGGCGGAACTTTCCTGGCCGGGAAAACTACTGGCTTCCTATTTCCAGGCGGTAACCCCCCGCACGGCCGGATATAATACCGTCGAAATTGGTCAGCTACGGGCCGCCACCCAGTTTTTTCTTATTCTTTTAATGTTTATTGGCGCCTCTCCCGGCTCTACCGGCGGGGGAATTAAGACTACTACCTTTAGCCTTTTGGTTTTAAGTGTCTTATCTTTAGTTAGAGGAAAGGAAGAAGTGGAAGTTTTCCGGCGGCGTCTTCCCGCCCAGCAAGTGTATAAAGCGTTGGCCATTTTATTTTTAGCGGCCATAATTATCATTACCATTACTTTAATATTATCTATCATTGAGAAGGCAGATTTTTTAGCGCTGCTCTTCGAAACTACCTCCGCTTTTGGTACGGTTGGTTTAAGCACCGGGATAACCCCGCATCTTTCTGCTGCTGGGCGGATATTAATTATTTTGACTATGTTTATCGGCCGCCTGGGTCCTCTGACCTTGACCTTTGCGCTGGCGCAGCGCAGGCAAAAAGTAAGCCTCAGGTATCCGGAAGAAAAAATAATGATTGGGTAGGGGTGGCTTGTTTATGAAACAGTTTGCCGTTATTGGACTTGGCCGCTTTGGTTCTAGTTTGGCTAGAGCCCTTTCCCGCATGGGTTATGAAGTTTTGGCCATAGACACCAATGAAGAAAACGTGAACGATATTACGGATGAAATTACCTACGCCGTACAAATGGACGCTTTGGAAGAAAATGCTTTAAAGTCAACGGGAATTCGTAATTTTGACACGGTTATTGTGGCCATAGGCCAGGATATTCAGGCCAGTATTTTAGTAACGGTAATGCTTAAGGAAATGGGGGTAAAAAAAGTAATTGCCAAAGCCCAAACAGAACTGCACGGTAAAGTTTTAGAAAAGGTAGGGGCGGATTTGGTAGTTTTTCCGGAGCGGGATATGGGGGAAAGACTGGCCCACACCTTGATTGCCGCGGATAATATTATGGATTTAATTAATCTTTCGCCTGATTATAGTATTATTGAATTAAAAACTCCGCCTGGATTTATCGGAAAGACGTTACAGGAAACAGCTTTACGCAAAGAATACGGGATTACCGTAATAGCTATCCGGCGGGGTTTAGAAGTGATTATTTCACCGGAGGCTAAACAGGTAATCCGGGAAAACGACATTTTGGTGACTATTGGTCGTAACGAGAAATTAAAAAGACTGGAGAGGTGAAAAGATTAAGCAGGATTATCCGCTTAAATATTTACGTCGTTTAACCAGTCATACGTGGCGCAAAAAGGAAAGAAAATTCATCCTGGAGGGAACGCGGGCCGTGGAAGAAGCTTTAGCCGCTGACTGGCCGGTGGAAGTAGTCCTTTACACCCGTCAGACGGTAGCCAGCGAAAGAGTCCGGCATATTTTAGCTAAAGCTAAGGCCAGGCAGGTAAACCGGCGGGAAATTAGCCCGGTTTTATGCCGGAGGTTGGCCGATACCGAAACTCCTTCGGGAATTATGGCCTTAGTTAAACGGCCAGATTACCAATTAAAAGATATATTTCGAAACCAACCTTCGCTTTTAGTGTTGGCAGATGGTATTCAGGATCCGGGTAACTTGGGAACAATTATTCGCAGCGCCGATGCCGCGGGGGCCCAAGGGGTTATTGTTACCAAAGGAACGGTGGATTTATATAACTCTAAAGTAATCCGGGCTACCATGGGTTCTTTTTTTCACCTCCCGGTGGTAATGGTCGATGCGCTAGAGGAACTAAGAGATTTTATGGCTACTTTTAATTTACAATTAATCGCCGGTCAACAAAAAGCGCCTAAGTTAATTAATGAGGTAAATTTAACCCTACCTACGGTGCTGGCGGTGGGCAATGAAGCGCATGGTTTATCCCCGGAAATACTTAACCTGGCCCAACATACGGTTTCTATTCCTATGCCCGGTAAAGCCGAATCTTTAAATGCGGCGATAGCTGTATCAATTATGCTTTACGAAACAATTCGTCAGCGCTTGTAACTACTCAGGTTCATAGGGGCAAAGGCACACAGGCACAAAGTTATTTTGCCTATTTTCTGCTTAACTTTCTGATTAAACTGCTAAGCATTCGTTCTATTCAGGTGGATAGCCTGTAGGCAGTTAGGCTGTAGGAGAAAATTATGCGCGACTAACAGCC
>JJNX02000056.1 GCA_000681355.2 Peptococcaceae bacterium SCADC1_2_3 | reverse complement strand
TAGCTATAGCAGATAAAGGGGAGTTACGTCAAGTCTTTTCGTCCCTCCCATTTATGTAGGGTGGGGGTGTAATTTAAATTTATTTAGTCTTATACTTTTCCGTTAATTGTTGCAGGCTTTGGGCTTGGGGAGTAAAATAAATAACTACATTCCGGCAAATAATTAAATTATAATTTTGGCCAAAGAAATCTCTAAGTAAGTCATGTTTTTTAAAGAAAACCTTCTGTTTAACCTGTTCCTTTATAACGTAATGTTCACCATCTTGGTAAAAAAATCTAGCCAGGCGGTGAGGACTTACATTACGTAAGCACTCAACATTATACTTACCGGTCATAGCCATCTTTAATACATTTGCATCTATGTCTGTAGCTTCTATTTGATAAACACATCCCGGAGTTAATTCTTTCAGTAAAATAGCCACTGAATAAGGTTCAGCACCGTTAGCACAGGCCGCACTCCATATTTTTAGATATTTGTTTTTTATTAATATGGGAAGAATGTTTCTTTCAAAAAATGTGAATGCTTCTTTATCGCGAAAAAACTCAGTTACGTTAATGGTAAGGGTATCTAAAAATTTTTCGTAAGTTTCCTTTGATGCTAGAAGTAAACCCATGTATTCAACATAATCTTTCTTTTTCTCCCGTTCCATTAAGTTATCTATCCGGCGTTTTAACTGTTTTTCTTTATAACTGTCTAAATCCAAACAAAAATTTTGTTTTATTTGTTCCTTAAACCCTGTAAAATCCATTAAATCACCTTTAGTTGACTTCCCAGGACGCGAATATATACTTTACCCGTAGTTGTGTCTAGAATCATTGTCCGTCCCTGGTTACCACCCGTTTCTTGCGCGACAACCTTTATCCCAATTTGATGCAAAATTTGGCTGCATTTTTCTATATTTCGCTGACCTATTTTAAAAGTATCAAATCCGTCAAACATTTGAGCTCCTCCTACTAACTTTGCTTCTAAATAGGCCATTTTTCCTCCGCTATTTAACAACTCACTTACCAATAATGGAATACCTGTATTGGCAAATTTCCCCTGTTTTATACTTTGTTGTTTAAACATAGTGCTATCAGGAAGCATAATATGGATTAAACCCCCCAATTTATTTACCCGATCGTATAAACTCATTCCTACGCAAGAACCCAGACCAAAAGTAACCAAACGGTTAGGCATTTTGGCAATTTTATATTCCGCAATGCCAACCTGAATTTCTAACGCCGTCAAAGTTAACCCTCACCAATAAAAATTAATTATATTACCTTATTTATTCTAGAAGGAGTATTTATTTAGAAGAAGGAGTTAAAGTTAATTGATTTCGGACATACTTTAAAAGTTGTTCTTCATTTTCGCCATTCTCAGGATAAACTGCGCTGGCAAAACACCAGGATATTGTCTTTTCCTTTGTGGTTAAAGCACGGCTTACTTTTTGAATTACGGTCGATATATCTTGGGCTGACATTGCAGGCAACACCAACAGAAAGCTTGTTTCGCTTAAAACAATTACTGTATCTATACTGCGTAAGCTTTCTTCCAAAACTTCTTTTAAATTTTTTATGCTGCTACCCTTAAAGCCTTCAGGTAAAGGAGTTTTTTGTTCAGCCATAATCACCGAAAAAGAAACTTTTGAACGAAAGGAACGATTAATTTCTAGTTTAAGGATCTTTTTTGCTTTTTGCCAGGGGGTTTCACCAGTAATTTTTTGCACTCGGGCAAGTAATTCTTCCTTATCAAATGGCTTAACTAGAAAATCAACGGCCCCTATTTCAATGGCCCTGAGTACATTCTCCTTTTCATGGCTAACAGACAAAATCATTATCGGCACCAGATTATAGCGGGGGTTTTCTTTAATCTTTTCAATTATATCCAGTCCATTTCGACCAGGTAAAATTATGTCCATAATAATCAGGTCAAAAATAGGATAGTTTCCAATATTATTTAAGGCCTCTTCTCCGCTTATCGCTTCTGTTACTTGAAAACCCTCTTCTTCTAAAGCCCTTTTTACTTTCACCCTTACTAAAGATGAATCGTCTACTACCAAAATATTTTTCATTTTCACCTCAACCCTATTTTGTTAAATATTGCATTCTTTCCGCCGGACTAATAATATTAGTAATACGTACCCCAAAATTCTCATCTACCACGACTACTTCCCCTTTAGCTACCAGGGTATTATTAATTAGTACTTCAACTGGTTCATCGACTAAAGAGGCTAAATCCAAAATAGAACCAGGAGTTAGAGAAAGTACATCTTTTATAGACCGTTTTGTTCTTCCTAAAACAACCGTTACTTTTAAGGGAATATCCAAAATAAGGTTAAATTTTTGCTGCTCCAACTTAAACTCGGTTTCTAAAGATTCAGGAATTTCTTTCTTAAACTCTTCAGAAGGGAAAACGACTTCCTCTTTTTTTTGTTTACCCGGAAAATCTGTCTTCTCTTCCGGTAAGTTGACCTGTTCAACTTTTTGAGGGTGTTCGTATTTTTTTAAAAGTAAGGCAACCTGTTCTTTAGTAGTCTTAATATCCATAATTTGCATAAATTCGGTATCTAACAAATCCCCAATAGTTAGTTTAAAAAATGTTACGGCTAAATTTTCCTGATATTGACTGAAAACAAACGGAACGGTACTTTCTTTTAAAAAATCTATCTTTGGAGGCGAAATCCTAACCGAAAAGCCAAATAATTCAGCCAAAGAGGTAGCGGCCGTTCCAATCATTTGGTTCATTGCTTCAGCAGCAGCACTAATTTCCATTTCCGTAAGTTCTTCATTTTCTTCCCGCTTCTTTTTACCATCGCCTCCCATCATTAAATCAGCTATTATTGCCGTGTCTGTTTGTTTTAATACTAAAACATTAAAACCTGCCAAACCATCTGTAAATTCTACGTATACCGCAATGCAGGGTACAAGAAATAAATTCTTTAATTCTTCTGATTGGCTAATAGTTACCCTAGGGCTGGTAATACTAACTTTTTGATTAAGTAAAAGCGAAAGCGTTGTAGCCGCCGCGCCAAGCGATATATTACCTATTTCACCCAGCGTATCTTTGTCTTTTTCCGATAGTATTTCGTCTGACGACGAAAGGTGGTCTGGCAATCCTTCTTCTTTTATTGGTTTGTTTCCTAAAAGAGCATCAATTTCTTCCTGACGCAGGATTTTATCCGCCATAATTTTTCCCCTTCTTTTGCCTTCTAATAAAGGGCGTTAACTTGAACAGCCAGGTTACGTTTTAAAAATCCAGCCTGTACCTTAAATTTTAACTGATCACCAATGTATAAATCTAATTCTTGGTCAGTTTTCCGATCTAAGGGCAAAACATCTCCCCTGGTCAGAGCTAAAAAATCCTTGACCATAATATTTGCTTCGCCTAAAACAACGTTTAATTCAACCTCTGCATCTCCAAGCCAATACTGTATATTATTTATTTCTTCCGTAGCCTCAGTTGTTTGGGAAAAAGTATAATACGTTGAAATCTGGGATAAAACCGGTTCTAACATAAGGTAGGGAAAGCATATATTAATTAGCCCCCGGGTGGTACCCACCACCGTAGTAAGCGTAATAACAGCCACTATTTCTGCCGGCGAAACCACCTGGTAAAGACGAGGGTTTGCTTCTATAGCTTCTAATTGAGGTTCTATATTAAAAATATCTGTCCAGGCCAGTTTTAAATATTCTAATATCTGGATATTAAGCTGCCGTACTACCGACATTTCTATTTCTGTTAAATCGCGCACATGCGAGGGCATTTCCCCTGAACCACCAAACATTAAGTCAATTACCGGAAAAAGAAACTGAGGATTAGTTTCCATAATTGCTAACCCTTTACATGGCTTAGCGGAAAAAACATTTAAGATAGTGGGAATAGGTATGGAGCGTATAAAATCATCGAAAGTAAATTGCTCCACCGAAGCTACCCGTACATTGCAATTAAACCGCAGGTAAGCAGAAATAAAGCTGGACAAAAGACGGGCAAAATTATCGTGCAAGGTACTTAAAGTACGTAATTGTTCTTTAGAAAATTTATCCGGACGGCGGAAATTATAAATTTTATAACTGACTTTTTTCTCGATATCTCTTAGATCTTCAACCCTTGCTTTACCTGAAGAAAGAGCAGTTAATAAAGTATCAATTTCTGTCTGGGAAAGAATTTCCTTTTCTTTCATTTACCCATCTCACCTCACGCGCGAGCCTGCACCCGTTCAAGGGCTTGCAAAATACGTTCTTGCTGAAATGGTTTAACAATAAAATCTTTTGCTCCGGCTCCAATGGCCTCCATTACCATAGTCTCTTGTCCCATGGCGCTACAAACAATAATTTTAGCCTTAGGATCACACTCACAAATTTTTTTAATTCCCTCAATACCATTCACCTCAGGCATGGTTATATCCATAGTTACTACATCGGGCTTCAATTCTTGGTACAGTTCAAAAGCCACCTGACCATTTTCGGCCTCCCCCACCACTTCATAACCATTTTTAATCACAATATTTTTTATCATCATCCGCATAAAAGCAGCGTCGTCAACGATTAAAATGCGTTTTCCCATTTTAATTCTTCCTTTCTAAAATAAAGCCGCAAATAATTTTTCTAAATCTTCTGGTGACGTCAGAAAGAAAAAATAACCTTTTATTTCTTTCTGACTCTCGGTTAGAACCGTTTCAATAACGAGAAGCTGGTCTTCGGCAAAATTATGCAAAATTAAAGCGCTGCTTAAAGTTGCTGCGATCATGTCAAAAGCTAACTCTGGCACGTTGGTACACATTTTTAAGCCCGTAAAATTACTTATTGCCCCAATAAAAGAGCCGGCTAAAATGTTACCTACCTCTTTTACTAACGACTTGCTCATTTCATCTAAGATTTGGGTAGAGCCTTCAGGTAAAACCATCATTAAATCTATTAGCCTAAAGGTGCTACGAGCATCAAAAATAAATATTACTAAACCAGAAATTTCACCAGAAATCGGTAAATTTATACACGCTACTGCGTTCTCCGGTTCCCCACCCAGGGATATGGCTTCTTCCAACGGTAAAAACAAAGCCTGCGGTACCGTCATGTTTATTTTTTTACCTAGTATTTTAGCCAAAGCGGTACTGGCGTGACCAAGTCCAATGTTACACGTTTCTTTCAAAATATCCAGTTGTTTTTTCTTCCTAAAATAAAAATTCTTGTATGGCTCACTTGCGTAAATTATTGGCCAAACCCCACATTTCATTACTTGTCCTAATAGCTTGGGTATTTAACTGATAGGCACGTAGAGCCTCAATAAGAAGCGACATTTCTTCAACTAAGTCCACGTTAGCTATCTCATAAAAACCCTGCTTTAGCGTACCAAATCCTGATTCACCAGGTTTTCCTGTCTTTATTTCCCCTGCGGCCGGGGTATATAAATATAAATTGTCTTCTACCCTTTGCAAAGCCGCGGGAGCCGTAAAATCATACAGCTCAAGCTGCCCAATCTCGTGAGGGGCACTGGTTGCATCGTTAACTTCTACTTTTCCACCTTGATTAATCATAATTTGTTGGTAATTCTCCGGTAGTTTAATTCCCGGAGCAACTAAATAACCGCTGCTGATAATCAGGTTGCCTTCTTTGTCTAACCGTAAACTTCCAGACCGGGTATAAGCCGTATTTCCATCTGGCAAAGCAACGCCAAAAAATCCTGAGCCGTTAATAGCCAGGTCCAAAGGGTGCCCTGTTTCCTTTAAAGGACCCATAGTAAATACTTTATCAATAACCGCAACTTTAACTCCGCTACCATCAAAGATATTTTCTACCTTGCCTGGTAAAACAGGATTTTGTTCCTTAACAATTTGCTGGTAAACTAAAGAGGTAAAAATAACCTTATTTTTTTTATAGCTCACAGTGTTCACGTTAGCCATATTACCGGCTATTGTATCTAATTTTATCTGCTGAGCGTTACAACCCACCGTAGAGTTAGCTATGGCCCGAAGCATTTTCTTTCCCCCCTTGTTTATTTTATACTACCAATTTGGCTTACTGCTTTAGCCAACAGGTCATCTTGAACCTGAACCAGACGCTGATTAGCTTCGTACACCCGTAAAACTTCAATTAATTTAGTCATTTCATTGGTTAGCTCAACATTAGCTTGTTCTAAAAATCCCTGATATACTTGGGGATTACCTACGTTCTGAATACCTGCTCCCTGCGGTGGTTGGTAAAAGTAACTGTTTTCACCAGGTATAAGTAATTGCGGGTTGGTGAACGAAATAATCTGTAAAACATCTATTTTCTGGTTATCAACCATTATCTTACCATCCTTCGTTACTACGAAATCTTCACTGCCAACTTGCAGGGGACCGTTTACGCCTAAAACGCGATCCCCTGCCGCCGTGACCAGGTAACCTTCACCATCAACTTGAAAAGCACCATTTCTAGTATATTGTTTTCCGGTTGGTGTTTGGACGGTAAAAAACCCTGCCGTAGCCAGCATTAAATCAGTAGGCTTATTTGTTTCTTTGGCCGCCGCAGGATTAAAATCGATGTAAATTTGCGAAACTAATGGACCCAGGCAGCTATACCCTACCGCCGGCTTATTTTGTTTTGGTGTTCCTCCCATTTCCACTTGTTCATTAACCAGGAGTAAATCAGCAAAATTTTGCAAAACAACAGTTTGTTTTTTATAACCGGCAGTATTAAGGTTGGCCAGATTTTGCGTTAAAGTGTTTAGCCTTGCTTGTTGAACATCTACCCCGGCTGTGCTTATATATAAACCCCTAATTATAACCTTCCACCTTCTTTCAATTTACTTTTGTATAAATTCAAAATAAGTTCAACTTCCCCTTTTGACCGACCAAACTCTGCCGCCAGTTCTGCAACACCCAAACCATTCTTATAAGTCTGGTAAATTCGTTCTTCTAAAGTTAGAAACGGTTGTTCTGTTTGTTTAGCTAAAAGTTGAATTTGTTTTTTCTCTATTTGCCTTAGTAAGTCTCTGATTTCTTCTCCTAACTGAACTAATTTATTAATTTGGGGTACAATTTCACCTGGTACAACCAGCGCATCCCGGTCTTTATCCTGACCATAGGTTTTTTGCAAAAACTTTAAGTTACCTGGGTCATCAAGCTGTTTACCCCCTTTTTTTACTGATGCCTTTCTTTTTTTTAGCGTAAAGATAGCCCCTATGATTAAAATAACAAGTAAACCGCATCCTAAAATTAAATAATACTTATATATAAGGATAAATTTAAGTAAAACAGGACTATTATTTGTTAAATTAAACATAGGATATCTCCTTAAGTTTTACGCATAAGGCCTTAATGGCCCGGGTGTGCAGTTGACAAACCCTTGATTCGGTTATATTTAAAACCAGGCCTATTTCTTTTAAAGTAAGCCCTTCTTGGTAATATAAGGCCAAAATAAGTTTATCTCTCTCTTCAAGAGAAGATATGGCCTGGACTAAAACCTGGTGTTTTTCTTCCTTTAGTATTATTTCTAAGGGTTCCACAGGTTCTACTGAATCAAGGTCAAATAAACTTTTGCTTTCAAGAAAGTATTCTTGATCTAAATAAGTTAAATTTGCTTGCCTGACGTAACCGTTTATTTTTTTTAAATCGTCCAACGAAAGACCGGTTTTGGCCGCTATCCTTTGGTCATTTACATCTTCCTCGTTTAGCGCAAGTTCTTTTTTTGCCTGCTCTACTTTATTGATCTGACTCCACAAACGACGAGGAACCCAGGAAAGTCGGCGAATTTCATCAATCATAGCTCCTTTTATACGAAGCTTGGCAAAGCTTGTAAAATTTACTCCTTTTTCAGGATTAAACTTTTTCAAGGCTTCAAGCAAGCCCATTACCCCACAGCTTTCTAAATCTTCTTTGCTAATCCCGACTGGTAAATGAATAGCCAGTCGGGCCGCTAAATATTTAACCAATGGTAAATAAAATAAAATTAATTTATCTTTTACTTGAGAATTTGGATTATTATGATACTGACACCAAAGTTCTCTTTCCTCTTCCTTCATAAGAAACTTTCCCCTTGTTAAAACCTTCTTTTTGCCATTTTACTAAAAATAAATTTGAATATTTTATCCCGTTGCCTCTCCCTTAAATCTAAAAATTCTATTCCTAAATGGTAGACCTTGTCTCTTTCTATTTCTTCATAACGTATTACCCGGGCTCTAGTCTCAATTTCAAAAGGATTATTGTTAATATCCTTATCAGCAAAAGGTAAAGCAAAATTTACCATAATAATGGTCCCTGTCTTATAATGCCGGGAGCTAATTATTTTCATTCCCCCAGCGCTTAAGTCTAAAGTTTTTGCCTTAATATAAGCAGGTTCCTCTTTTTTCGGTGGAATTTCAGCCTACCATACATCCATTATTATAGGAAAACGAACATACATACGCTGTTGTACTTCTTCAATTTTTTCCGGTAAAGCAAGTACATAAAATAATAGGTTTTTTTCTCTGTGTTTTCCTAAAACAAAAGTATAAAAAAGAAAGCTGGTTTTTTCTTGAACAAAACGCCCTAAAGCTTCTTCACCAGGGTTTAAAATTAAAGGTCGTCCTTCTTTATAAGGCACCATAATCGTAAAATAATCTTCTCCAATATCCTGGACCAAAGAAGCGTAAAAATTATTTTCGCTATTTCTGGCTAATTTTACCGGTAAATTTAATTTAATTTTGCCTTTTTCTTGCTCTTTTAAAAACCCTCTCGCCAAAATTTTTCACCTAACCCCCTCCCTCCACCCTTACCCTCCCCCATCAAGGGGGAGGGTAAGGGTGGGGGTGTACCTTGAATATTTACCGGAAAAGTTTGACCAGCTTTTGGATAAAACCCTTCATACCCCCGCGCTTACTTAAAACCAAGTTATGATCATCTTTTCCTAAAAGAGTAATAAAATTAGTCGTTATTTGAGCCACACTTTTTGTGGCCTGACTGAAAGGATACATCAATACAAAAGGATTCTGGTTTTTTACCGCCTCACTAACAATACTTTCCTTACCAATAAATCCTAAATAGTTTATCTTTATGTTTTGTAAAAATTTATTGGCGACAAAAGTTATTTTTTCAGCGGTTAAAAAAGCTTCTTGTTCATTAACCGCCTGGTTAACCACTAAAAAAACTCTTTCGTGGATTTCAAATTTAGCCAACACCTTAATTAAGCTATACGCATCGGTCAAAGAGGTTGGTTCAGGAGTAACAATTACCACCACTTCTTCGGCGGCAGCAACAAATCCTAAAACATTACGCGAAATACCCGCTCCCGTATCAATTAAAATAAAATCACTTTTGTCCTGAAAAAAACTTAAAGCACCAATTAATCTTTCGCGCTGGGACTGCTCCAGGTTAGCCAGTTCTTGAAAACCTGAGCCCCCAGCTATAATTTTTAAGTTAAAAGGACCTTTCGCCAAAATATCTTCTATGGTTTTGTGGCCAAATAAAAGATCATGAACAGAATAAGGAGGAACAATGCCTAAAAGCACTTCTACGTTAGCCAGCCCTAAATCAGCGTCAACAATAACCGTACGCTGATTCCTTTGAGCCAGAATAAGACCCATATTAACTACCAAACTCGTTTTTCCAACGCCACCCTTGCCGCTGGTAACGGCTACTACCGTAGGACCATAATTATCTGTTTCAGGTCTTGGCAGTTCTTGCTTTCCTACAGCCTTTTCCTGAGCAAGCAATCTTAAAGATGCGGCCTGATCCGGCATTATAAATCAACCCCTCTTAGGATAAGCTTGGCTAAACTACCAGCATCCATAGGAACAATATCATCAGGTACATTTTGTCCGTTAGTAATATACGTTACCGGTAGTTTTGCTTTATCAACTACATTAAGGATTGAACCCAAAGTAATCGTTTCATCTGTCTTGGTAAAAATTAATTTATTATAGTCGCAAGGTGAAAAATAAGCCGTGGCCTGTAACAAATCCCTGCTTTTCATGTTACTGCTTAAGACTAAAATGATATCGTGCGGCCTCGATACCTCAATTAAAAATGATTTTAATTCTTCTACCTGATTAATATTGGTAAAAGGCCGTCCGGTAGTATCAATTAAAATATAATCACGATCCGTATTTTTGACTAAAGCTTCGGTTAATTCATTTGGCGACATCACTACCTGTAAGGGCACACCAATAATTTCAGCGTAAGTTCGTAGCTGTTCCACGGCTCCAATCCGGTAGGTATCAATAGTCAAGATAGCCACTTTTTTTTGATGATTTAAAGCCAGTTGGGCCGCCAATTTGGCTAAAGTGGTTGTTTTACCTACCCCAGTGGGGCCAATAAAACTAATTACCTGACCTGGTTGATTCGCGGCATAAAGAGGTTCCAATAAACTAATTAAATAATTAATTATAGTTGTTTGAACTAACTTCTCTTCTTTTAATATTTCCTCTGGAATTACTATTAAAAATTTTTCCACCAGGGCCTCAAAAAGATCAAGGTTTAATAACTTTTGCCGCCATGATTTAAAAAGATGTTCTTCTTGTTGAGCATTATTGCTTTCTTTAGTCATGACTACTTGCTGTAGTAAGGTTTTCATTTCCTTTAATTCTTCTTGTACCTGCGAATTAGGATTAGCTTTATTTTCTGACCGGCCAAATATTTTTTCGGAAAACTTTGCTTCACTTACTTCTATTTCTTTTTCTCCACCGGCAACCTTTTGCAGTTCTTGGGGTGAATCAGTTAATTCTTTTTGCAATCCTTGAGAAAAACTTGTCTGGCTACCTTCTTCCAAGGCGGCCGTTACCTCCAGGCGGCGGGTAAAAAATCCCCAAAAAACTTTACCGCGTACCCGGCGTTGGCTGATAATTATGGCCTCAGGACCCATATCTTTTTTAATTTGAGCTATTGCTTGCTGCATATCTTTAACCAGGTATTTTTTAACTTTCATCTAAACTCATCGTACCAATAGATTCTACCTTTATCTCTGGTGGAATTTCATTTAAAGATATTACCGCTACCTCTGGCCAGTAACGTTCAATTAAACGCCTAAAAGGTAAACGCACTCGTGCGGAACATAAAATTACTGGTTTTTGACCCAAAATATTTACTTTTTCCACTGTTTTTTTTATTTGCTCCAGTAAAAGTTGGGTTGTTTTTGGCTCTAATACCGGATAAGTGCCCATTTGGGTTTCTTGCAGCGATTCAATAATTATCTGTTCTAAGCGAGGATGAAGGGTTATAACTATTAGCTTTTCATCCTCCGCAGCGTAAAGTTTACAAATAATTCGTCCCATACTTGCCCTTACGTACTCCGTCAGATAATCTATATCTTTTGAAATCCTTGCCCCATCAGCTATTGCTTCTAGGATAACAGCTAAATTCCGGATAGGCAAGCTTTCTTTAAGCAAATTTTGCAAAACTTTTTGTACTTCTCCTAAACTTAAAACATTAGGGATTAATTCCTCTACCACGGCCGGATTTTTTTCTTTGATGACCTCACATAATTCCTTCACGTCTTGCCGGCTTAGTAATTCATGAGCGTGACGCTTGATAAACTCCGTTAAGTGAGTTATTAATATCGTGGCACAATCAACTACCGTAAACCCCTGGGTAACAAGATGAGTTTGTTCAGCTGCGTCTACCCAGTAAGCCGGCAAACCAAACGTGGGTTCTTTAGTAAGGATTCCATTAACCTGTTTTTTTTCTCCGGTAGGGTCTAAGGCCAGGTAATATCCGGGTTTTAGCTCACCGCTTGCCGCGGTTACTCCTTTTAACTTAAAGGTATAGGTATCCGGCTTAAGCTGCAAGTTATCTCTAATCCGAATAGGGCGTACATAAATCCCAAGTTCAGTAGCACACTGGCGTCTCACAGCCGCAAGGCGGCTCAGTAAATCCCCTCCTTGGGACTCGTCAGTTAAAGGAATTAAATTGTAGCCAATTTCTATTTCCAAAGGGTCCACTAAAAAATAACCGGCTACGTTTTCGGGCTGCCTTTGTTCTTCATTTATTTTTTGGGTTTGTTCCCGTTCCTGCCTTATAAGCTTTTGTTTTTCTTCCCTGGTCAAGTTATAAGCCAGGTAGCCAAATCCTCCACTTAAAAATAAAAACAAAAAATGGGGCATGGTAGGAATTAAAGCTAAAACAAACAATATCCCGGCAATTAAATAAAAAGACCGGGGGAAATTTAAAAATTGTTTGGAAACTTCATAACCAAGACTTGCTTTGGTACTGGTGCGGGTAACTATGATACCGGCAGCGGTTGAGATTAAAAGGGCAGGAATTTGAGCCACCAATCCGTCGCCTACTGTTAAAATAGTAAATTTACTGGCTGCATCTGCTAAGGGCATGCCCATTTGTACGG
Organism: Peptococcaceae bacterium SCADC1_2_3; assembly: GCA_000681355.2. GTDB lineage: Bacteria > Bacillota > Desulfotomaculia > Desulfotomaculales > Nap2-2B > SCADC1-2-3. The sequence goes on along the minus strand of JJNX02000056.1, from coordinate 2,548 downwards.
CGCCAATAATAAAGCCGCCAATAATATTAACTAAAATAATAATTATTCCGGCAATAGCGTCTCCTCTGACAAATTTACTGGCCCCATCCATAGCCCCGTAAAAATCAGCTTCTTGTTGAATGTTTTGACGTCGCTGCCGGGCTTCCTCCTCGTTTATTAAACCGGTGTTAAAATCAGCGTCAATGCCCATTTGTTTGCCAGGCATAGCATCCAGGGTAAAGCGGGCGGCCACTTCGGTTATCCTGGTAGTCCCGCTGGTGATGACCACAAACTGGATTACGGTAATAATTAAAAAAACGATTATACCCACTACGTAATTGCCGCTAACTACAAACTGGCCAAAAGTATCAATTACTTTTCCTGCTTCAGCGCGGGTTAAAATAAGCCGGGTAGAGGAAATATTTAAGGCCAAACGGTAAAGGGTGGCTACTAAAAGAACGGTAGGAAAAGTAGAAAACTGTAAGGGTTCTAAGGCAAACATGGTAATTAAAATAATTATCATGGCTAAAGTGATGCTTAAAGTAAGTAAAATATCCAAGGCAAAGGGGGTTAAAGGAATTATAATTAAGAGCACCACGGCAATTACCGCCCCGGCTACAATTAAATCACTGTTTTTTCTCATATTAAAAGTATTTTTAATGGTGGTAGAAAAAGTCCTGGGCATATTTGGCATATTTATTATCCTTTAAACCTTCTTTTTTAGTCGGTAAACATGGGCTAAAATTTCAGCAACCATCTGGTATAAAACAACAGGAATTTTTTCCGTTACTTCTACCTGGTAATAAAGGAACCGGGCCAATTCTTTATGCTCAACAATAGGAACATTATTTTCTTGAGCAATTTTTTTAATTTGCCCGGCCAACTCACCTGCCCCCTTTGCGGTTACCATAGGTGCTTCCATTTCTTGTTCCACATACAGCAGAGCTATCGCTAAATGAACAGGGTTGGTAATCACTACGGTAGCCCGGGGCACCTCTTGCTGGATCCTGTTTAAGGCAAGTGAGCGCTGGCGGCGGCGAATTTGGGCCTTCACCAGCGGGTCTCCTTCTGTCTGGCGTAGTTCTTCTTTCATCTCCTGTTTGGTCATACGGATACTTTTTTGGTGCTCGTAACGCTGGTAAAAATAATCAGCTACGGCCAATATTAAATAAGCCAACGCCCCGTACAGTAAAATACGAGTCCCAAAATTTACTATAACCAGGGCCGACCCGGCGGCTGAGCAGTGAAAAATTTTAATTAAAGAAGGCAACTGGTTCTTAATTAAAAGGTAAGTTATTCCTCCTGCCACAACTATTTTAAAAATTGTCTTGGTTAACTCTACTAAACCTCTCAAAGAAAACATCCGCTGTAGACCGCTAACCGGATTTAAACGTTCCCCTTTTGGAGCTAATACGCCGGGAGCAAATAAAAAACCAACCTGTAATAAATTAGCTCCAAACGCAATAACTACCGGAATGATTAAAAAAGGCAAAAACAAAAGAAATACCTGTAAAAATAAACCTTGAAAAATTGGTAGCAAATCAAGCTCATTAGCTTTAGCACTTAAAAATTGCTCAAAATAACCGGTTAAAAAACGTCCCAGGCTATTTAAATAAAATTCCTTGGTAACCAACAAGAAAAAAGCAACAAAAAGTAAAATTAAAGCGCTGTTTAAATCAGCGCTTTTAGCAACCTGACCCAAACGCCTGGTTTCTTGAATTTTTCTGGGGGTAGCTTTTTCTGTTCTTTCTTGAGCCTGCTGGTCAGCCATTTAACTTAGCCCCTTTAATAAATAATACATATTTTTTTCCATGAGTGAAAAAACCTTAGCCAACGGGGTGGCTAAAAGTGGCATTATAATAAAAAGGATAAACAATCCGGCCAGTATTTTTAAAGGAAACCCTAATAAAAAAACATTAATTTGAGGTGCCGCTTTAGCTACGAAACCCAAAGATAAATCAACAATAATTAATACCGCTAAAAGAGGGGCACTAATTTGTACGGCCAGTAAACTCATGCCGGCAAAAGCTTTAACGGCTATTAAACCGGATGAATAGTTAAAGCCGGCGGTATTTAAAGGTACAAGTTGGTAACTTTGCACTAAAGCGTTAATTAAACGGTGGTGCCCGTCTATATTAAAAAAGAAAACAAGTCCTAAAAGATTCATAAATTGACCTACAATGGTTACCTGGGCCCCGGTTAAAGGGTCAACCGCGTTAGCAAGGCCAAAACCCATTTGAAAATCCATATACTGTCCTGCGTTACGAATGCCGCTAAAAATAATATTTACCAAAATACCTAAAGACAAGCCTATACCCGTTTCTTTAGTTAAAGCCAGGATATAGCCAATTAAATCCCCGCTGATACTTACAGGTGTTTCCGGCAAAACAGGGTAAATTAATATGGTCAGACAAAAACTTAAACCAAGTCTGGCTAAGGCTGGGATTCCGGGTAAAACAAAGAACGGAGAAATAATTAGAAATGAAAATATACGGATAAATACAAGTAAAAATATGGTTAAATTAGCTATATCTAACACCTCTCTCACCTCTCAAGAACCAATAGGAGC
>JJNX02000055.1 GCA_000681355.2 Peptococcaceae bacterium SCADC1_2_3 | reverse complement strand
AGTCTGGTGGCAGCAGCCTAAAAATTATCCACATGGAGATAACTTTCCCGATAAAATATCCTCAGTCCTAAACTGTGGAAAATAGGATAAGTATACTCATTATTATGGTAAAATGAGGAAAATAATTTAATCAATAGAGAAATATGTCATTATTTAATGTAGCGCAGTTTCAATTTACCCATTGAGAATGCTTGACCAATGACTAAAAAGCCAAAAAAGTTTACAAAGCAAAAAGCTTGATAAAAATTTATCTTGACGTACTCTTTTATTTTTATATAATATACATAACTATGTTGCTAAACATTAGTATCTTAATTATAAAATAAAGGAAGGGAAACGCAGTTCTTCGATATTCTCCTAAATTAAGGAATATAAGGAATAGAGGGTGGGTGAGAGTACGTTATGATTCTATGCTGTAAAAAACAGTTTAGTATATTAATTGTGCTTATCATGCTCATGATTACCATTATTGCTAATGGTTGCGGATCCTCTAAACGTTCCTCAGTTATTGATAAATTTAACCCTGAAGAAACAACATTAACTCCAACGGATGAAACCCAAACTAAACCAACTGTCCCAGATCAGAATAGCAGTGGTAAACGAAGCGATAACGGATCAGCCAGCAAGGACAGTATTTCAAGTAAAGATTCTCTTAATCCTGACCATGCTGCTCCCAAGACAAAGGGTAACTACCCCAGTAATAACGAAGCGCAAAAAGGCAGCAATAAAGACTCATTAAATGCCCCACCGCGTACCTTAGGGGGTAAAAATGCCGGCGCTACAGCAGATAAAGTTTACGAAACTTCTAAACCGCCCGAAGAAGAAGGTCCAAAGGGCCCAAAGATAGTAAAGATAATTGATATCTTGAGTAAACCCGATGCTTATAAAAATCAAACTGTGCTTGTGGAAGGGAAAATTGTTACTCAATGCAGCTCTGGCTGTTGGTTTAACCTGAAAGATGATGCCGGGGTAATATACGTTGATCTGGCTCCAAGCAATCTGGTAATACCGCAGAAGAGAGGGGCCACGGCAAGAGTATACGGAGAAGTGGTCAATAAAAAGGGAGATATATATCTCATTGGCAAAAAGGTTGAATTTTAAAAAAGGGGAGAATTTAGCGGGATGAATTTTTTTACTTTAGCGGTAAAAAACCTGCAACGGCGACGGGGCAGAACAGGCTTGACCGTACTTGGGGTAGCTATTGCCATTGCCGTCTTATTTATTCTTGTTTCCTTTAATTCTTGTTATGAAAAGCATTTGAATAAGGAGCTTAACAATTTGGGCATGCATATCCTAGCGGTGCCTAAGGGGTGCCCTTATGAAGCGGCTTCGCTGATTATGCAGGGCGGTGTTTTCCCAAAATATCTTTCTAATAAAGACCTTAACGCGGTAAAGAAAATTGACGGTATAGAGATTGCCAGTCCTATGCTCCTTCATCAGTTTATCGGTCCCGATGGTAAGCCGCATGTTGCCTACGGTATTAATGTTAACGAAATGAAGCGCCTTAAACCATGGTGGAAAGTGGAGGGCAGGTTTTTTTCTCAGACCGAAGACAATGCTAAGGTCCTTGGTAAAGATATAGCCCAGAGAGAAAAATTAAAGGTGGGTGATATATTGCCTTTTGGTCCGGATAAATTACCCTTTAAAATTGTTGGTGTGCTTGAGAAAACGGACACCCAGGATGATGAGTTTCATTTCCTGCCCTTAGAGGTTGTCCAAAAGATTTTTGGCAAGCCTGACCAGATAACGGCCATCGCCATCAGGGTAAAAGATATTTCCAAAATACCAGAGGTCACCAGGCAGCTTGAGAAAATTCCAGACATTCAGGCCGTAACTATAACTCAGATAATGGGTACAATTATGAATCTGGTAGGTTCAGCCAGGGCCCTTCTCGTTTCGGTTGTTATTATCGCGATCATCATTAGCGCCGTGGGAATAATCAATACGCTACTTATGTCAGTCAATGAAAGGACAAGGGAATTTGGGGTGATGAAAGCTTTAGGGGCTAAAGGAGCAGATATAGGCAAACTGGTTCTCATTGAAACCTTATTCATAACTATCAGCGGGGGAATAATTGGTTTGTTGCTTTCATTATTCGGTGCAAGCCTGATCGAAGTTTTGATTAAAGGAGTAATCCCGTATTCTCCTGCCGCTAGACTTATTTCGCCAGAACCAAGGTTAATTGGCTTTTGTTTATTGTTCTCTATCGTTGTCGGGTTTGTCTGCGGAATATACCCGGTGGTTAAATCATCTTCCTTGACGCCCATGGAAGCCATAAGGAGTGGTTTAGAATGAATAATAAAATTATCTCCGCCCAAGGGTTGACCAAGGCATATCGCCGGGGCAGCGAAGAAATATTTGCGCTCAAAGAAGTTAGTTTTGTCGTCTCAAGGGGTGAATTTGTGGCTATTGTGGGACCATCTGGTTCTGGCAAGACTACGCTGCTCAATCTTCTTGGCTGTCTGGATACTCCGGCCGAAGGCAACCTTAGGATAAACGGGATTGAAATTAGTGGTCTGAAAGAGAAGGTCCTGGTGAAGCTGCGCCGGGAAAATATAGGTTTTATTTTCCAGCAATTTTTTCTCCTGCCCACTTTAACCGTAAGGGAAAATATAGAATTACCCCTTCTTTTTAGCCAGAAAAGTAATTATAAAGGCAGGATAGATAAAATAACCGAACTTGTTGGGCTTAAAGCCAGAGCACAACACCTGCCGCATCAACTTAGCGGAGGGGAAATGCAGCGGGTGGCTATTGGCAGGGCTCTTATTAACGAACCAGAGATTATCCTGGCCGACGAACCCACCGGAAACCTGGATTCAGCCACTTCCCAAAAAATTTATGAATTATTTCAGGAACTCTATAATCAAGGCCTTACCCTGATTATAGTCACTCATAATATTGATCTGGCAAAAAAAGCGCACCGCGTCATTTACTTAACTGACGGGAAAATAGGGTAGTTCTTGGTCAACCATTTCAGTTATTCACCCAGAACCATAGCTTCATCATTTCTCAGGTCGCTTGCTGTTATCTGGGGACCTCTGGGAACGGGCAGAACCGGGACCATTGCTAAAGTAATGGAAGCTTAGAGGCTTACTCTCTTTTTGTTCTTTTTCTCCAATAACCCGGCCTTCGCCGCAGGTGTGCTACAGCAATAATAACAATCACTTCTGGCTCAATACGATATAAAATTCCAAAAGGAAATTTTCGAACAAGACGCCTTCTTAGTTCATCCTCAACTATGACCACATCATTGGTGACTCTGCAACAGCTGCCACAGTTCGCTCTACTTCCGAGAGATAATCTACCCCCAAACCTGTTGCTTGAGACTCGTAATACTTTGCTGCCTCAAGCATTTCCTGCTCTGCTTCGGGGAGGAGTATAACAGGCTTTATTCTAATTTTAAACGAGCCTCCTTGAATACCAACTCCGCTGGTCTTGTTTTAACCTTGCTTTCTTTGTATTCCTGATAGCGGCGCTCTGCTTCTTCAAGCCATAACCTTTCTATTTCCCGATCTTCTTCCTCATCCAAGCTATTTATGAGGTGTTCTGCTAATTGAGCTCGTTCATGAGGAGGTAGCCGGAGGGCTTCTTCTTCGATTTCCTTTATTCTAGAGAGCATAAAAATACCTCCTCTCTCTAATAAATTATACATCAATCCTACGGGAATATAAATGTGCAAATGTGCAAATGGGGATGGTTTTTGAAGTCATAGCCTTAAATGCCTAAACCGCCAAAAAAAAAACTGTTCTGGGGTTATTATACCAGGGATGGGGTAAACATTGCCTATCCGGAAAAAGCCTTTTTAGATCTCATTTATATAAGGCATTTAAAAAACAGGGAAATGAGTGAGGAAAGGTTGTTTTCTATGTGGGATGATATGTACCTTGAAGAGCTGAATCAGGAAAGGCTGCTGTTTTAAATGATTTTGATTTTCCGCCCCGGGATTACTAGTCGCTAACAGATTGAACTGACGCCGGGACCGGAGGCGGTAACGGCTTATTTCTGTAAGAATCGATCTCTCACTAATATCTTTATAATCCTGCGCTTCACGCAACTCAAGGTCTGCAATAAGCAATAGAGGTAAGAAAAATAATACCCAAAAATTCTTGACAGCATTTAGGCAGCCTGTTGACTTCCTAAAATATTGAACATATAATATGGATACTGGAGGTGTCTATTTATGTTGATCATGAATGTAAGTCAGGCAAAAAGGTCTTTCTTGGAATTGATTCGGCGAACTGAAGACCAGGAGAGGGTTGTAATTGAAAAAAAAGGTAAACCTGTTGCCGCTATTCTTCCTTATGGTGAGTATATCAACCTGAATCGGGTACGTAGTTACCTTGCTATGCAGGAAATTTCCCAGGCGATGAAAGACTTTGGCCTTACTGCTGAAGAGGTTTACCGGGAATCACGACAAGAGCTTGAGAGGAGCAGGTAATTTGGATATTGTAGTGGATGCGAGCGTTATTCTATCTGCTTATTTGCCAGATGAAAATATGCCTTTTGCCCAGAAATTGTTGAAGGACTATGCTCTTGGGCGAATTAACCTTTACGGGCCAAGGCTTTTATTACTTGAACTCCTCAACGCTTGCCTGGTAGCTGAAAAGAGGGGTAGGGTAAACGCTCAACTTATAAATAAATTAATGGAGGAAATAATTGGGCTTCAAATTAACTGGGTTGAAGTAGAAGCTCAAATCAAAGAGGTATTTGCGATCAGCAAAAGGTTCAATCTCACAGCGTATGATGCTTGTTATGTAGTTGCAGCTCAAATGAAAGGATGTATTTTGGTAACCAGGGATCAAAAATTATATAATGCTGTGAAAAACTCTCTCTCTTTTGTAATAGCTTTAGAAAGTATAATGGACCCAGAAATTCGGACAGCAAAAAGGTAAATTTAAGATACAATTAGACCATGAGAAAACATTATACAGCGAATTTCAAAGTACAGGTTGTACTGGAGCACTTGAAGGAAGAAAAGGTGCGCATTGTTCCTAAACAACCTGAATGGAAACTACAGGGGAGGCATCGTACTGTTAGAGGATATTCTAAGCAAGGCAGTGGTGCCGTTTGTGTAAGATAATTTACGTGAAATCCCCTGCTGCATCACAGGGTTTGGAAGCGCTACCTTAATTTCCACGGATTTTAAGGTATCCTCGTAAAACGATATTTAGGTAAATAATGCATAGCAAATATATTTAGCTATAACTTTTTCAGCGCCATGATGGTAGCTTCACCTGTAGCAATCACGCAATGCTCCAGATGTTCAGGACTGCCAAACATAAGAAAGCCAGCTTATAATAAAATTGGAAAAGCTTCTGGTTGAATCAGACATTCTACCGCTATATCTTCATCAATTTCACTCCAGTGAATGCCAATGCCTTTGCCAATAAGCTTCCATTTAGACTTCTGTTCTGGAGTAGCATTTTTTAATCTTGGAAACCATTCCAGGGGTATACCAATCTCTCGCCCATCACTTAGATTGACGTATAATTTATCTTGATCAAACCATATATCCGTTGCCAGTAGTGGAACTGGTTTATTGCTTAAAGTACTCATTCCATACTCTCCTAAATATTGGTGAATTTTGCTCAACGATTTTACCGATCTGTTTAAGTTCATGCGCCTTAAAACCAAAGGATGACGCTAATGAAACAGGATTAAGCCAGTATTTAGCGTATTTATCATCTTCTTCTACATGGATGTGGGATGGTTCTAATGGCTCTCGGCTAAAAAAGAAAAACCTGTATCCTTTTATCCGCAAAACTGTGGGCATTTAGAGGACATCTCCATAATTTTTCTCCAAACATTATTATACAAAGTTTAATAGTTTTTTGCAAACAATTCTTATAATGAACCCATAAATTCAGACAACAAAAACACTCATTTTAAGAGATGGCTATATGATTAGCTCAGGAGTTCCTTTCCCTTAAGAAAAATAATACCTAAAAATTCTTGACATTTTTTATTTTTTGGGTTATATATAAGTAATATGCTAAACATGGTTTGTGAGGAGCAAGAGCAATGAAACTTTCCACCAAAACAAGGTACGGAATTCGGGCTTTACTGGATATAGCCCAGCATGATCATGAAGGGCTGGTTTTGCTCCGGGACATCGCTAAAAGACAGGAGATTTCAAGGAATTACCTGGAACAAATCCTCATTTCTCTTAAAGCTGCCGGATTAGTGAGAAGTGAACGGGGGAACCGGGGAGGATTTATCTTGGCCAAACCCCCGTCAGAAATCAGGTTGGACCAGGCTGTCCAGGTACTGGAAGGGAAAATGGCCCTGGTGGAATGCGTAAATGACCCCGAGGTTTGTCCCCGGACTTCTTTCTGTCCGACCCACGAACTTTGGGGTGAGGTAACGGCGGCCATGAGCCAGGTGCTTAAATCAAAAACCCTCCAGGACTTATTGGAAATGCAGAAGCAAAAAGGGCACCCCCGGTCAGACATGTATTACATCTAAGGCGAGGATATTCTTAACCGTGAGTGGCAGGTACGCAAGACAAACTCTTTTCCCGGGGATAGGGGAAGAGGGGCAAAAAAAATTAGGTAATAGCACAGTAGTAATTATTGGCTGCGGAGCCTTAGGGACAACTGTAGCTACGGTACTGGTACGGGCCGGCGTGGGCAGGATCAGGATCATTGATCGCGACTTTATTGAGGATCATAATCTGCAGCGACAAATCCTTTTTGACGAAAATGATATAAAGAACCAGTTGCCAAAAGCTATTGCTGCCCAAAGACATTTGCAAAAAGTAAACTCCACGGTTGAAATTGAAGGGTTAGTTGCTGATGTAAACCACACAAATATTGAAAAACTTGTCCAGGGAGCAAGTCTTGTCTTAGATGGTTTAGATAACCTGGAAACCCGCTTTCTGATTAACGATGTTTCTTTGAAGCAGAAAATTCCCTGGATTTACGGGAGCGCAATTTCTTCTTACGGAATGTCTATGAACATTATTCCGGGCCAGACGGCCTGCCTGCGTTGTCTTTATCCCAAAATTCCCGGGCCAGGAAAGCTTCTTACCTGCGATACAGCCGGCATAATTAATACCATTCCCTTTATTATCGGTTCTTTTCAGGCTACAGAGGCATTGAAATTACTGGTTGGGAAAAAAGAGGCAAATAGTGAACTTATCTTTATTGACGCCTGGGAAAGGACTTTTGAAAGTTACAAAATTAATCCTGTTCCAAATTGTCCGGCTTGTTCTGGAAAGTACGAATTTTTGGAAGGTAATTTCAGTTCCAAAACTACCTTGCTTTGCGGGCAAAATGCGGTGCAGTTAATAAATCCGGGGACAGAAAAGGTTTCTTTCGGGGAGCTTAAAGAGCGATTAAAAAAAGTCGGAGAAGTTAGCGGCAATGAATTTATGCTCCGTTTTGCCGTAGATAGCCATGAAATGGTCATCTTTTCTGACGGGCGGGCGATTATTAAAAATACTACAGATGAAACGCAGGCGCGGGCGCTTTACGCCAAATATATTGGAAGGTGAAGGGAACAATTATGGTTTATCTGGATAACGCCGCAACGTCCTGGCCAAAGCCGGAAAGTGTATATCAAACGATGGACCAATTCCTGCGAAGATGCGGCGGCAATCCGGGTCGCGGCGGGCATAGTCTTGCTCTTGCTGCCGCAGAAAAGATTGAAGAAACTAGACTCCTTCTGGCCCGCCTGATTAACGCTCCTGAAAAAGAACGGGTTATCTTTACCTCCAATTGCACCGAGGCTTTAAATCTGGGACTAAAAGGGCTGCTTAAGTCAGGGGACCACGTAATTACCGACTGTATCGGGCATAATTCCCTGGTTCGCCCCCTTAAAAAATTAGAAAATCAAGGGGTTAGGGTGACGCGAATTTTGCCTTGTTCTGAAGACGGCTTTCTTTCCCCTGAAAAGGTGGAAAAAGCAATAATTTCAGAAACCAGGTTAATTGTGGTCACCCACGCTTCAAATGTAACGGGGCTTATTCAACCTATTGATAAATACGGAGCAATTACCAAAAAACACGGCCTGATTTTCATGGTGGACGCTGCCCAGACTGCCGGTACGTACCCTATTGATGTTCAGGCAAGCAATATTGATTTGCTTGCCTCCTCGGGCCATAAGGGACTGTTCGGGCCACCAGGAACAGGGGTGCTCTACCTTAGTGACCGGGTTGAGCTTGAACCGCTACGGGAAGGAGGCACAGGAATTTTTTCGGAATTAGAGGACCAACCGCAGACTTTGCCTTATAAATACGAAAGCGGGACACTTAATACCGCGGGCATTGCCGGCCTTGGGGCGGGAATAAAGTTCATTTTCCAGGAGGGCAGGGAAAAGATTCAGTCCCAGGTCCATTTTTTGCGGGAACATTTAAACAGGGGTTTAGCGCAAATTCCCGGAGTAATTCTTTATCAACCTGAAGGTAGCTTAAAACAGGCGGCAGTAGTTTCCTTTAACCTAAAAGGGTGGGAACCGGCAGAAGTTGGGGCAGTTCTTGACCAGGCCTTTGAGGTTAAAGTAAGAACAGGGCTGCACTGCGCCCCTGCTGCCCATAAAACCCTTGGTACTTATCCTCAAGGTACGATTCGGATAAGCCTGGGCTACTTTAACACCCTTAAAGAGGTAAATTTTACCCTTGAAGCTGTAAGTAAGATTGCCAGAGCTAAAGCCTTTTAATGATTTAGAGCAGGCAAACCCATGCTAAGGGAAAAATAGCCGAAAAATAAATGAAGTTTAAGGTTAAGTTTAAAATTTAGTTTGCCGGTACTGACGAAAAATTTGAAGTTTGGTTCTTCTGGATTCTTATAACCTAACAGATCTTAGGCCATATTTGTTAAAAAAAATCTTGACAATTAATATATATAAGGTTAAAGTATACTAAGTTGATAAGTATAGTAAACATATTAATGAATCAACAAGAAGCCTGATTTACCTGATTAAACAAGCTAAAGCCTTGCCGGTAAAGGATTAGGTTGCTAATAAAAAAAGGGGGGGGTATAGAGCAATAAAAAAGCTTTAGGGAATTTATTATAATTTATTTTTAGAAGAACCAAATTAAAATTAAAAAGGAGAGGAAAAAATGACTATAATAAGTCAAGAGGTAGTAACTCAACAGGTGGAAAAGCTTCACTATAAGACGGTAGAAATACCAAAATTAACCCGGGGAATAGCTAATGATTCTTCTGAATTAATTGGTAATACACCCCTGGTCAGGTTGAACAGAATAGCCAAGGAGGCAAAAGCAGAAGTAGTAGCGAAGCTCGAGTCTTTTAATCCCATCGGAAGCGTAAAGGATAGGATTGGCGTCTCCATGATTGTCTCTGCCGAGGAAAAAGGTCTTATTAGCAAAGATACGGTAATTGTTGAACCTACCAGCGGCAATACGGGCATCTCTCTGGCTTTTATCTGCGCTGCCCGGGGATACAGGCTTATTCTTACCATGCCCGATACCATGTCTTTAGAGCGACGGCAGTTGCTAAGTATTTTTGGGGCGGAACTGGTCTTAACCCCGGGAGCAGAGGGAATGCCGGGGGCAGTGAGAAAAGCCGAGCAGTTGGTGGCGGAAAACTCCAACTATTTTATCCCTCAGCAGTTTAAAAACGCATCAAATCCAGAGATTCACCGGCTGACTACCGCCGAGGAAATCTGGCGGGATACGGAGGGCAGGGTAGATATTCTGATTTCCGGCATAGGGACCGGGGGCACAATCACCGGGGTGGCGGAGGTTATCAAGGCTAGGAAACCTGAATTTAAAGCTATTGCCGTTGAGCCGGTTGATTCTCCGGTCTTATCTGGCGGTAAGCCTGGCCCGCATAAAATTCAGGGTATTGGCGCCGGGTTTGTTCCGGAGGTTTTAAGAACCGATTTGCTTGACGAGATAATCCAAGTCACTAACGAAAATGCGGGCATAACGGCCAGAAGGCTGGCCAAGGAGGAAGGCATCCTGGCCGGTATCTCCTCAGGGGCTGCCGCCTGGGCCGCGTTAGAGGTGGCCAAAAGAGAGGCTAACGCAGGCAAGCTCATTGTAGTAGTTTTACCGGATACTGGTGAGCGCTACCTTTCTACCTGGCTCTTCCAGGATTTGTATCAGACGTCTTCAGGGATTTAAAAGGGAGAAGAGTGATTAGTTTGTTTAAGAATCTAAGGGAAGACATTAAAACAGTTTTTGCTAAAGACCCGGCCGCCAGGAGTACGTTAGAGGTTGTCTTTTGCTATCCCGGCCTCCACGCGCTTTGGTTTCATCGCCTGACCCATTTCCTTTGGCGGCGGGGCTTTAAGTTTTTGGCCCGTTTACTATCCCACCTTAGCCGCTTGTTAACCGGTATTGAAATTCACCCTGGAGCCAAAATTGGCCGGAGGTTCTTTATTGACCACGGAGCAGGAGTGGTAATTGGGGAAACAACCGAAGTTGGGGATGATGTTCTTTTATATCAGGGGGTTGTATTGGGAGGAACGACTTTACGCAAGGGGAAGCGCCATCCAACCCTTGGCAATAAGGTGGTGTTGGGAGCTGGAGCCATAGCCTTGGGCCCCATTACCATAAGCGATGGTGCCCGCATTGGTGCTGGTTCCGTAGTCATAAAATCAGTGCCGCCTGGAGCTACGGTGGTAGGAATCCCGGGAAAGATAGTAGAAGACCGCCATGAGCCAATTGTAGACTTAGAACACGGAAGATTACCCGATCCTGTGGCGGAAGCCGTCAGGCTGGTCTTAAGAAGGCAGGGCAAACTGGAGGAGCGGCTAAAAAAGTTGGAAAGAGCTGGCAGGTTCAGGGTGATGTTACCCGAAGTAAAATTTCAAAAGAGGAGAAGAAAAACCGAAAGGGAATGGAAATTTAGCCAGGGAGGAGGAATATGAGCTATAAAGCAACAGCCATTCACGCCGGGAACGAGCCAGAGAGAGCTTATTAGGTCTTTGCGGCGCCTGTTTACCAATTTATTTGCCTGAAAAATTGCTCTGGCGGCAAGCTTGAGTATTTATTGAGATTGGCTTATAATTACTTAAAAAAAGCAGGCAGGATTAAAGAAACTTTAAAGAAGAAAAGGGAGGAAAAACAATGGCCAAAAGACAGGTAATGTTTACTTTTCCTACGGGGTTAATTAAAGAGCCGGTAATTTATCAACTCGGTCAGCAGTTTAAGGTAGTAACAAATGTCAGGCGGGCCGATGTATCTGAGGATAAAGGTTGGGTAGTGCTTGAGCTAGAAGGGGAAGAAAAGGATATTGAGCAGGGCATTGCCTGGGTAAGCAACAAAGGGGTAAGAGTTGACCCGGTTACCGGTGATATTGTGGAGGGATAGCTACATGAAGAGAATATTTCTTGATCACGCGGCCACCACCCCGGCCCATCCCGAGGTAGTAAAGGCAATGCTACCTTATTTTACGGGTGCTTTTGGCAACCCTTCGAGCATTTACTCTTACGGACAAGAAGCCAAGGTGGCGGTGGAAAAGGTCAGAGCTAAAGTGGCCGGATTTATTGGGGCGAAGAGTGAAGAGGTTATTTTTACCGGCGGAGGGACGGAGGCGGATAACTTTGCCCTAAAAGGGATTGCCCTAGCTAATGAACATAAAGGGAACCACATTATTACCACTTCTATTGAGCACCACGCCGTAATAGAAACGTGCAAATTCCTGGAGAGGCGAGGCGGCTTTAAGGTAACTTACCTTCCGGTGGACGGCTACGGCCTGGTTGACCCGCAAGAGGTTAAGAAGGCCATTACTAATAAAACTATCCTTGTTTCCGTTATGAACGCTAATAACGAAATAGGCACCATCCAGCCAATAGATGAAATAAGTAAGTACGTTAAAGAAGCGGGGATTTTATTCCATACTGATGCGGTGCAAACAGTGGGGCACATTCCCGTGAATGTGGATGAACTAGGGATAGATTTACTTTCTATTTCAGCGCATAAGCTGTACGGGCCGAAAGGGGTTGGGGCTCTTTACATTAGAAAGGGGACGAGAATATCTCCCTTTGTGCACGGCGGGGAGCAGGAAAGGGGGCGTCGGGCCGGTACGGAAAATGTCCCTGGGATTGTGGGCTTGAGCAAAGCCATAGAACTTGCCCGGCAAGAAATGGGCGAGGAAGCGAAGCGGTTGGCTTGCCTTCGCGACCGCTTAATTCAAGGTCTCCTGGAGAACCTTGACCACGTGCATTTAAATGGCCACCCTTTCAGACGACTTCCTAATAACGTTAACGTAAGTGTAGATTTTGTGGAAGGGGAGTCAATGCTCTTAAATCTGGATCTGGAGAACATTTGTGCTTCTACCGGCTCAGCCTGTAGTTCTTCAAGCCTTGAACCATCTCATGTGCTTCGGGCGTTGGGTCTCCCTCCCGAACAGGCTCACGGTTCGCTCAGGTTTACGTTGGGGCGGGAAAATACCGCGGATGAGGTTGATTTGGTTGTTGAAGTATTATCCCGTATTGTAACCAGACTAAGAGCCATGTCCCCCCTTTTTAAAAATTCGCGGGTAGCAAAATAGGAGAGAAATAAATGCGTGATGGACCGGCACGGTATAGCGAAAAAGTGATGGAACATTTTAAGAACCCCCGGAATGTTGGGGAAATAGAAAATCCCGATGGGGTCGGGCAGGTGGGAAACCCGGTGTGTGGCGATATTATGGAGCTATACATTCGAGTAAAGGACGGCATTATTACGGAGGCCAAATTCAAAACCTTTGGCTGTGGAGCGGCTATCGCCACCAGTTCCATGGTTACCGAAATGGTGAAAGGGAAGAGCATTGAAGAGGCGCTGAAAATATCCAACCGGGCAGTGGCGGAAGCTTTAGGGGGGTTGCCTTCAGTTAAGATGCACTGCTCTGTTTTAGCCGAGGAGGCCCTTAAATCAGCTCTTGAGGATTACTTAAGCAAGTCTAAACGATGAGATTCATCTAAGGGCATCCTTAAAATTTTATCTTGACATCAACCTGGGGAATTTATTTTTTGCTCCCCCAGTACTTCTTCAAAAGATTCTGGAGTAGGCTGGATAAGCAAGGGTTGCACAACATCGGCCACGGCCTCCTGGGTCTTTAGCCCTGCTCCGGTAAGGAAAACTACCGTAAGTTCATCCCTTTTAATCACCCCTGAAGCGACTAGTTTCTTTAGTCCAGCAATTACCACCCCGCCTACGGCCTCGGCAAAAATACCCTCCGTCTGGGCTAAAAGCTTCATTCCGGCTACTAGCTCCTCGTCAGTGACGGCACAAGCGCCCCCTCCTGATTGTCTGGCCACCCTTAAGGCATAATATCCGTCGGCCGGGTTTCCAATGGCAATTGATTTAGCAATGGTATCCGGCTTTACCGGATGCACATGTTGGGAACCTGCTTGAAAAGCATTAACGATGGGAGAACAGCCAGCGGCCTGGGCCAGGTACATATGGGTGTTAACCGAACCAATTAAACCCAGCAAGGAAAGTTCTTCTAAGCCCTTATATATGCGCGTAAAAAGAAGTCCTGAAGCGGCAGGAGCCACTATACAATCAGGGGCCCGCCAGCCCAATTGCTCCGCTACTTCAAACCCCAACGTTTTACTTCCCTCGGCGTAGTAAGGTCGAAGGTTAATATTAATAAAACCCCAGTGGTATTTTTCGACAATTTTACCGCAAAGACGGTTGACTTGATCATAACTTCCTTCCACCGCCACCATGGTCGGGTTATAAACGGCTATCCCCACCAGCTTTTCCGGCTCCACGTCAGAGGTAAGAAAAACATAAGCTTTAAGCCCGGCTTTGGCTGCGTGAGCAGCCACACTGGCCGCCAAATTGCCGGTCGAGGCGCAGGCAAGGGTGGTAAAGCCAAACTCTTGGGCTTTGGTTACAGCCACCGAAACCGCCCGGTCTTTAAAGGAGTACGTGGGGTTTAGGCAATCATTTTTAAGGTAAAGCTGGGTTAATCCCAACTCCCTCCCCAGGTTAGCAGCTAAAGTCAAGGGAGTAAAGCCGGTACCAAGGTCAACTATCTCGTCATTTGCCGGCAATAAGTCCCGGTAACGCCAGATACTTGACGGCCCACCGGTAATTTTCTCTACGCTTACGTCTTTGGCCATTGATTTGTAATCATAGTTAACCTCCAGCGGACTAAAACAAAAATCACATAAATTAACGGGTCCAAGCGGATATTCTCGCCCGCACTTTCGGCAGCGCAAGGTCCTGACATAAGACATAATTTTCACCACCTACAATTACTCAAGGGCCTGGCTTAAATCTTCAACTAAATCATCAGCATTTTCCAGACCCACGGAGAGCCTGATTAGTTCGTCATTAATGCCTGCTTTTTTTCTATGTTCGGCCAGCATGGAAGCATGGCTCATGGTGGCCGGTTGCTCGGCCAAAGAAGCAGCGCCGCCCAGCGATTCGGCTAAAGCAAAGATTTTAAGCCTGCTTAAGAAGTTATAAACGTGCTCTAGGCCACCCTTTATTTCAAAGGATACTACTCCCCCAAACCCCTTCATTTGTCTTTGGGCAATTTCATGCCCGGGGTGGGAGGCCAGTCCAGGGTAAAATACCTTTTTTACTTTGGGGTGTTCTTTAAGAAAGTTGGCCACGGCAAAAGAATTTTCTTCGTGCTGCCTCATCCTTACCGGCAGGGTTTCTATCCCCCGCAGCACCAACCAGCAGTCAAAAGGAGCGGCGCAAGTGCCCAGGGCATTTAAAAGAAACTGCATCTTTTGGGTTAACTCATCAGTAGTGGTTACCACCGCCCCTCCAACAACGTCACAATGTCCGTTAAGATATTTAGTCGTGGAGTGAACCACCAGGTCAATTCCGTATTCAATCGGCCTTAAGAAATACGGAGAAGCAAAGGTATTATCAATTACGGTCAGCAGTCTGTGCTTTTGGGCAATTTCCACCACCAACTCCAGATCAACAATATTAAGCAGGGGATTGGAGGGCGTTTCCAACCAAAGCATTTTGGTATTTGGTTTTATTGCCTCCTCGATCCGCTCCCGGCTATCCAGGCTGAGGAAGGTAAACTCTAAGCCA
>JJNX02000054.1 GCA_000681355.2 Peptococcaceae bacterium SCADC1_2_3 | reverse complement strand
AAGTTTTCAAGACTTTACATATTTTCATCACGAGATACTCGTCAATTTCTCTATGGCGGGGAACAGTACTTGCCTTCTTTCCCTTCCGGTTTACATACACTGTATGGTTAGCACCCTAGCGCAAAAACAGTAACAATGAGAAGAATAAGATTCTTTTTTAAATAAACCATATAATATCTCCTTTCAAGGTAAAATAAAAAAAATAAACCAGGCCTTTTTAAAAATTATTGTTAACCTGGTTCTTCAAGGTAATTAATTAATAAAATAAACAGTTCAAGCCCTCCTTTCCATACCGGGAGGCGTACCGGTTTCCCAATACACCCTATCGGTCCAAAGACCATGGCCTTTTGCTTTAGGTCAATGGACTCGGAGTGTTACTTTTTAACCTTTATAAAAGTTAAAAAAGCATATTTTTTATTATTCGACACAAAAAAATAAAATCCTTTATTTAAAATAAATAATTTATACAAGAAGATATTGGGAAATTACAAAAAGGATAGCTTTGGGTTAAAGAATATGTTATATTTTAGTTAAATTTTACTTAAAAAATGAGGAGTACCTTAATTATATTAAGAATAACATATTAAATAGAATGCCGTTAAACTTTTGTTTGCAAAACATTTTCACCAAAATGGGTTGGGTGGTTGCTGCCTGGGGAGAAGCAGGTCTAGTTGCCCTGGAACTGCCGTGTATTACCCTGGAAGAAGCATTAGGAAAAATAGGTTTACGGATAGACAAACTAAAAAGACATCAAAAAAACTCGCCCTTGTATACCAACTCCCATGACCCAAAAATAAACCCTTCTCATCACGTACTGGAAGAAGCTTTGATATCCTATTTTAACGGGGAGAAAGTAAATACGGTTACGATACCGGTAGACTTTTCTTTTTACCCTTCTTTTACCCGGCAAGTTTTGCCCTTAGTTCAGCAAATCCCTTACGGAAAAACTTATTCTTACCAACAAATAGCTTACCTGGCGAAGCAACCAAAAGCAGCCCGTGCCGTTGGCCGGGCCCTTCAGGCAAATCGTACTCCTCTTGTTATCCCTTGCCACCGGGTTATTTATCACCATGGAGCCTTAGGAGGCTTTAGTAGAGGTAGCAATTGGAAACATAAGTTACTGGCCCTTGAAGGAATACGGGTTACGCCTTCCTCTATACTAATTTAATAAATTAAGCAAAAAGAACGTCCCCTTGCTTCCCCCTAATTTAACATTTCCTCGGGCTTAAAGAAAAGGTTGATTTCTCTTCTGGCGCTGGCTAAAGAATCAGAACCGTGGATAACATTACGCTCCATGTACATCCCATAAGTAGCTCTAATTGTTCCTGGGGCTGCTTCCAAAGGATTGGTAGCCCCCATCATTTCCCTTACGGTGCTGACGGTTTTAATTCCCTCCACCACCATGGCCACCACCGGACCAGAAGTAATAAATTCTACCAGTTTCGGAAAAAAGGGTTTTTCTTTGTGTTCTTGATAATGTTGCTCTGCTAAATCTAGGGAAATTTTAAGCATTTTTAAACCCACAATTTTAAGCCCCTTTTTTTCCAGACGGGAAATAATTTCGCCTACCAAATTTCGCTGCACTCCGTCAGGTTTAATCATTACAAAAGTTCGTTCCATTTCATTTCTCCCGGTAATAAATTATACTGTATATAGTATACAACATTAAAGCACATTTTCCTGCTTTAATTCTTTTTTCCCCCCAAAAATTTTTTATAACTTCAGGTTACCCTTTATGCTCTACTTCTCCGGTCTGTTCCATTAAATCCTTAAACTCTTTAGCCTCCAAAGTTTCTTTTTCCATTAGTTTCTGAGCCACTAAGTGTAAAGTTTTATCGTGTTTTTCCAAAAGTTCTTTTGCCTTGTGGTAACATTGGTCCACAATATGGCGCACTTCCTTGTCAATTGCTGTAGCTACTTCTTCCCCGTAGTTTCGGTCCTGGGTCAGATCCCGCCCTAAAAAAACAGTTTCCTGTTTTCGACCTAAAGTTAGCAGTCCTAAATTTTCACTCATCCCGTATTCCATGATCATTTTACGGATAATCTTCGTAGAACGCTCCAAATCATTTTGCGCACCGGTACTAATTTCCTTTAAAACTAATTCTTCAGAAATCCTACCGGCCAGTAACATGGTCACCTGATCCAAAAGAATTGATTTGGTCATATAATACCGGTCCTCTTTAGGCAAAAGCAAAGTATAACCCCCGGCCCGCCCCCGGGGAATAATAGAAACTTTGTGGACCGGATCGGTATTGGGTAAAAGATAACCGACTACAGCGTGACCGGCTTCATGATAGGAAACCAACCGCTTTTCTTTTTCGCTAATGATTTTTGACTTTTTTTCCGGGCCGGCAATTACCCGTTCAATTGAGTTTTCTAATTCAGGCATCTCAATTTCTTTTTTATTCAAACGAGCCGCTAAAAGAGCAGCCTCATTAATCAGGTTAGCCAAGTCCGCGCCGGTAAAACCCGGGGTGCGCCGGGCAATAATATCCAAATCTACTTCGGCGGCTAAGGGTTTGCCTGCCGCATGGACTTGCAATATTTCTCTACGGCCATTTACATCCGGAATGTCAATCATTACCTGGCGGTCAAAACGCCCCGGCCGCAGTAAAGCCGGGTCTAAAATATCCGGCCGGTTAGTAGCGGCGATAACAATAATACCCTCATTAGGACTAAAACCGTCCATTTCAACCAAAAGCTGGTTTAACGTCTGCTCCCGCTCGTCATGCCCACCACCTAAACCGGCCCCGCGCTGACGGCCTACGGCATCTATTTCATCAATAAAAACAATGCACGGAACATTTTTTTTAGCCTGCTCAAATAAATCGCGTACCCGGGAAGCACCCACTCCTACAAACATTTCCACAAAATCTGAGCCGCTGATACTAAAAAAGGGTACTTTTGCCTCACCGGCAACAGCCTTGGCTAACAAGGTTTTTCCTGTTCCTGGCGAGCCAAAGAGCAAAACTCCTTTAGGTATCCGCGCGCCCAATTCGGTAAATTTTTTGGGGCTCTTTAGAAACTCAACCACTTCTTGAAGCTCTTCTTTGGCCTCATCAGCTCCGGCTACATCCGCAAAAGTAAATTTTTTCTTTTCTTCGGTGTGCAGGCGGGCCCGGCTTTTGCCAAAACTCATTACACGGTTACCTCCGCCTTGAGATTGCTGCATAAGGAAAAAAAACAGCAAAACGAGTAAAATAACGGGCAGTAAACTGGCTAAAATAGTAGTCCATAAACCCGGTGTTGATGGTTCCTCAACGTTAGTCTCAACTTTTTTTTCCCTTAATAAAGAAATTAGCACCGGATCTTCCTTTAATCCGGTAACTTTAAACTTGGTTCCATCTTTTTTCTCACCCGTTATTGTATTGGTATCGTTTTTCGCTTGAATGGTAACAGTTATAATCTGTCCCTGTTTAACAGCCTCAAGAAACTGGTCGTACCGTAAGGATAAAACTTCGTTGCGAGTCGGACTGGCAAGCTTTAACAAACCAACGATTACTACCACAATTACCAAATAAATAAGCAAATTTTTAAGTATTTTATTCAAAAAAAGCCATCTCCTTAATGTGGCTTGAAACATAACCACTCATAATTGAATTTTATCATTTTTCTGTTTTTTCTTCAAACTAATTATTGGAAACCCAATTTTAAATAAAGACACTTGTCCGTCCGAGGGGTAACTTTCGTTATTTCACCAGGACGTACCCCGCCAACCCAAATAATACCTTTACCGTTAGCTACCAAAGGGATTTTATCCCGCTTTTCCCGGGGTATTTTTTGTTTAATTAAAAAATCCTTTAGCTTAACGGTTTTTTTTAACCCTAAGGGCATAAAAACATCCCCTTTATGACGGCAGCGCACAAACAAAGGCAAATTAAGCTGGCTAAAATCAAATACCGCTTCTTGAGTGGTTAAATCTTTAAAGTCAGGAATCAAAGGCCGCGGCTTAATTTCAGCCTGAATAAAACAATTAATTTCTGGGATAAGGGTTGCCCCCGGTATATTTAAAACGTAAAGGTAATCAATTCTATCCTCCGGCTTTCTTTTTTCCTCCCGCCAAAAAGTTAATACTTGCCCGTTTTTGACGGCCCGAATATTTAAAGGCAGGGTTAGAATACGTCCTTCAAGAGGGTTTTCTATCAGTTCCATTAATTTATCTATATGTTGGTAAGAAAGATTTTTTTCTATTTGAGCCAACCCGCGCCAAACCTGCCGCAATACCCGCCGTAATAGTGGCACAGGATACGATGACCATTTGTTTAACGTAAACTTTAAACTATCTTTACCTGTTTCCAATAACAATTCTTTATATACCTGCTGCGCTTGCTTTTCCAGGTAAATGTCTTCTTCCTGACTTAACTGCCCTAAACGAATTAAAGCCGGGACAAGTTGCGGATTATATCCTTGTTCCAGCAAAGGCAATAACTGCAACCGTATCCGGTTTCGGGTATAAACAGGCTTTAAATTGGAAGCATCTATCCGGTAAGGCAGTAAATTTTGCCCGCAGTATGAGCTAATTTCCCGGCGGCGAACATTTAACAACGGCCGAATGTAAATCCCGCGTGCCGGCAACATTCCTTTTAAACCGGTTATTCCTGCCCCCCGCAATAAATTTAACAAGATAGTCTCCGCCTGATCATCAGCCTGATGACCTAAGGCGATGCGGTTGGCCCTTATTTCTTTAGCCAGGCGTTCAAAAAAATTAAAACGCCCTATCCGGGCCGCTTCTTGAATGGATAAACCAGTTTTTTGCCTAAAACTAGCTACATTAAATTGTTCGATGGTAAAAGGCAAGGCCAAATTTTGGGCCAACTGTTCCACCAACTTGGCGTCAGCCTCAGCTTCTTTTCCTCTTAATAAATGATTCAGGTGAGCTACGTGTAAAGATATATTTAACGTTTCTTTTAATTTCCATAAAATGTGCAGCAAAGCCACTGAATCAGGACCACCGGATACACCGACCAAAACTAGGTCCCCTTGTTCTACCAGGTTACGTTTTTTAATAAAGACGCCTACCCTTTGCCCTAAGTTCACTGTTTGCTACCCCTTTTATTGTCTTTATCATCCTTAATTTGTTGCTTACCAGTAGAATGTTTTGTAATTGTCGTCTCAATGATTGAGCCACCCTCACCCTCCCCTCCCCCTTTGAGGGAGAGGGTTAGGAGCATTCTCCCCTCCCCCTTTGAGGGAGAGGGTTAGGAGCATTCTCCCCTCCCCCTTTGAGGGCGAGGGTTAGGGTGGGGGTACGGTATAAATTATTATTTAAAATATAGGCTTCCACTGCTTCAGGAACCAGGTATTTTATAGGACGGCCTTCACGTACCCGTCGGCGCAAATCAGTAGAGGAAATAGCTAAAGCCGGTACCTCCATGGTAATAATTCGTTTTTTCCCGTTTATGGGGAACCCAGGTATATTTTTGCTCAATTCATCCAACTTGTAACCAGGCCTGGTGGCGGCCACAAAGCAACAAAGACGCAACAATTCTTCTACCCGCTTCCAGCTTAATATTTCAAATACGGCATCTGCTCCGGTAATAAAAAAAAGTTCTGCCTGGGGAAATTGTTCTTTAAATATTTGCACCGTATCAATAGCATAAGACAGCCCCGGCTTCATAATTTCAATATCCGAAACCATAAAAAAGGGATTGCTGGCCACCGCTAACCGGGTAATATTTAAACGGTGCCGGGCAGCCGAAATTTCACGTTTTGTTTTATGGGGCGGCCTACCGGCAGGAATAAAAATTACCTTTTCCAGTTCTAACTGGTAACGCGCTTCTTCTGCCGCTACCAAATGACCGTAATGAATGGGATCATAAGTGCCCCCCATCATTCCTAACCGTTTGTAAGTTTTCATTATATTTAAATATTTAAAAATTTATATTTAAAATTTCTAAAAATTTATCCTTTAAATTCATTAAATTCATTAAATTCATACTGGTAAAATGCCGCGCAAGCCCCTTCCGAGGAAACCATGCAGGGTCCTACCGGTTGCATAGGGGTACAGGTTCGGGCAAATAAAAGGCAGTCTGCGGGATTTATCTTTCCCTTTAATACTTCACCACAATTACAGCCTTTTGGTGTTTGCCCGACAGGTACCTCCAGGGCAAATTTATTTTTAGCATCGTAAAAAGCATATTCATCTTTTATGTCCAAACCACTGGCAGGAACAGTGCCAAATCCCCGCCATAAAGCGGCGGTAGGGGTAAAATACGCGGCTAAAAGTTTTTGGGCCTTAATATTTCCTTCAAGATGCACTAACCGGCCGTAGCCATTTTCTGCTTTAACTTCATTTTGGGAAAGTTGTTTTAATAAACGATAAATAGCCCCTAAAATATCAACCGGTTCAAAGCCGGCAATAACAGTGGGTATTCTGTATTCAAGGGCGATAAAATCAAAAGCTTTTTGGCCAATTATGGTACTTACGTGACCCGGCAGGATAAAACCATCAATATGCAAATCGCAATCGTCTAAAAGGGCGCGCATTACCGGCGGCACCAGCTTATGAGCCGAAAATACACTATAATTTTTTGAACCCAGCTCGATAGCCGTAGCAATACTCAAGGCTACGGAAGGAGCGGTTGTTTCAAATCCCACCCCTAAGAAGATAACTTCCTGCTCGGGGTGAGATGAAGCGTAAATTACTGCTTCCGCGGGAGAATAAAAAATTATTATGTTTGCCTTACGAGCTTTTTCCCGTTCTAAAGAAGAATCTGACCCGGGAACCCGGAGCATATCCCCAAAAGTAGCCATAACCGTACCGGGTAACCTGGCTAAATTAATCATATAATCAATATCCTGCTGGTCCGTAACGCAAACCGGGCAGCCAGGCCCACTTCTTAATTCCAAATATTCGGCTAAAAGATTTTTTATCCCGCACCGGGCAATAGCCATGGTATGGGTGCCGCAAACTTCCATGAGGGCCGGCCGGCGCCCTAACTTTTCTCTAGTGGCTAAAGCCAAAGGAATTATTTTTTGAATAAGCTTTTTTCCTAACGACGCATCCTGGAATTTATCTAACAAGAAATAATTTCCTCCCATAACTTTAAGGTTTCTTCAGCCTCATTTAAATCAATTTTGCCAATAGCGTGACCGGCGTGAATCATTAAATATTCTCCCGGGGTTATTTCCTCATCTATTAAACGCGTATCAACCTTTAATTGCACGCCTAATCTATCTACAACCGCCCAGTGACCGGCGGTATTAACTTCCACTACTATTCCCGGAATCCCAAGACACATTCTTTTTGCCACCTCCTGTCCGCAACCATAGCCTGGCCCAAGGCTATACCCCCGTCATTGGCGGGTAACTGCTTATGATAAAGCACCTGGTAACCCTGGGAAGTTAATTGTCTTCTGGTTGCCTGAAAAAGATAACGGTTTTGCCAGCTTCCCCCACTTAAAGCTACTTTTTTTAATCCCGTTTCGCAAGCTAACTTACTTATTATATCACAAATTAAATAGCTCAGGGTCTGGTGAAACTTAGTAGCTATTACGGTGGCCGCGACGCCCTTTTTTCGGTCATTTAAAATTTCTCTAATTAGCCGGGTAGGACTGATTATTTCTCCTTTAATTTTATACGGGTAAGGTTTAAGCCTTACCCCTTCGTCTATAGGCAAAACCAGCTCTCCTAATTCTGTCGCCGCCTGACCCTCGTAAGTGTTTTCCAGACATACCCCTAATAAAGCGGCTACCGCATCAAAAAGCCGGCCACAACCGCAGGCTAAAGGAAGATTTAGTTTACTTTCTAAAATCCGGGCTACCAGAAATACTTCTTTACCTGAAAAAAAACTTTGAGCCAGTTCAGCTCCTTCCTCACCCATAAAGGTAATTAAATAGGCTACGGCTGTTCGCCATGGTTGGCGAATAGCTTTTTCTCCCCCCGGTAAAGGAACGTAAGCCAAATGATACCTTCTTTTAAAGGAATGATAATTTCCGGTTAAAAATTCAAAACCCCAGAGGCACCCATCCGTTCCGTAACCCGTTCCGTCAAGAATAACCCCCATTACTTCTTCATCATCTTTAACCTTATTGTCTGCCAAACAAGCCGCCAGGTGGGCGTGGTGGTGCTGGACTCCAAAATGTTTTTGAGCCGGAATTTGCCTGGCCAGGGCCGCACTTTTATAATCAGGGTGTAAATCAAAGGCCACAATTTCCGGGGTTACCCCCAGTAATCTTTGCCAATGTTTTTGGCTTAAAGATAAATTTTCTTCTCCCTCCAGCCAATCCAACTCGCCTATATGTTGGCTTAAAAAGGCCTGCTCCCCTTTCAAAAAGCAAAAGCAATTTTTCATCTCCCCGCCAATGCCTAAGATTACCGGGGCGTTCTTTGGACGCGGGACAAATATACTTTGGGGAACGTATCCCCGCGAGCGCCGCAGGAACATAGTTTCTTTCTCCGCCTGCCTGCCGGCAGGCACGGCTACCGCCACCAAAGAATCATCGCAACGGTTAATAATCTCCCGGTTATGCCAGAGAATATAGTCCGCCAGTCTTCCTAATATTTCAAGCGCCTGCCCGTTATCTTTAACTAAAGGAAGTTCTCTATAATTACCACTGGTCATAATTAAAATATCAAAAGGGCCGGCAAAAAGAAGCAAATGCAAGGGAGTATAAGGAAGCATTACTCCCAAGGTTTTTAGGCCGGGGGCTATTTCCGCGGGCAAGCTGCCGTCTGGTTTCTTATTCAAAATAACAATGGGCGCTTCTTTAGCCTGCAAAAGGGCCGCTTCGTCCTCGCTTACCGTACAGTATTTCCTAACCGCTTTAAGGTCCCGGCACATCACCGCAAAAGGTTTTGCTTGCCGGCCCTTGCGCCGGCGTAAAACTTGTACGGCTAGCCTGTCCTGGGCTAAACAGGCTAAATGAAAGCCCCCTAAGCTTTTAAGAGCCAGAATATTTCCATTCTGTAAAATATCCCAGCAGCCCTTTAGCCAGTCTTTAGTGGCCACAACCTCTCCCTGGTTAGTCACTAATTCTACCTGCGGGCCGCAAACCGGACAAGCCACCGGTTGGGCGTGAAAGCGCCGGTCATTGGGATTATGGTATTCAGTTGTACAGGCCGGACACATAACAAAACCGGCCATAGAAGTGTTAATCCGGTCATAAGGCACCTCAAGGGTAATAGTAAACCGGGGACCGCAGTTAGTACAATTAGTAAAAGGGTAATTATAATGCCGGTCAAAAGGGTCGTTTATTTCCCGGGCACAATCAGGACAAATAGCCACGTCGGGAGGAATTAAAGCTTCTCTTTCCGCCTGCCTGCCGGCGGACACAGCTAACCCTTCACTTTTTAAGATAACAAAAGAGTTTGCTCCTAAAGGGGGCAACTCTTCCCATTCAAAGGCGGTAATGCGGGAAAGAGAGGGAGGACTTGTCCTTATGTTTTCGATAAAAGAAAGCACCTTTTCTTTTTCACCCTCGGCTTCAATAATTACCCCCTGACTTGAATTCAAAACACTTCCTTTTAACTGGCGGGTTAAAGCTAACTGGTAAACAAAGGGTCGAAATCCTACTCCCTGGACAACTCCCTTTATTTTTATCCGGTAACGGACAATTTCTCCGTCTGGCTTACTTTGTCCTTTAGCCACTCTACCCACGCCTCCATCCCTTCACCCGTTTTGGCGGAAAGAGGAAACATTACCAGGTTATTTTTTATTTCTTTCAACTGCTCCTTTGCCGCCGCCAAATCAAAATCGGTATAGGGAAGAAGATCTATTTTATTTAAAACTACAGCTTCTGATTCTTGAAAAACCAAGGGATATTTCTTTGGTTTATCGCTTCCTTCGCTTACACTTAAAATAGCCACTTTATAATTTTCCCCTAAATCAAATTCGGCCGGACAAACCAGATTACCTACGTTTTCAATAAATAAAAGCTTTAATTTATCTAAGGGTAATCGTTCCAGAGCCTGGGCTACCATTTGGGCGTCCAAATGACAACCTCCGTAAGTATTTATCTGCACCACCGCTACTCCTTGCCCCGCCAGGCGTTCACTGTCAAAAGTAGTATAAATATCCCCTTCCACTACACCAATGGAAAACATATTTTTTAAGGCTCCAATGGTATTTTCCAGCAGGGTCGTTTTGCCGGCCCCGGGAGCGCTGATTAAGTTTACCGTAGTAATACCACGACGATTTAATAAATTACGGTTTTGTCTAGCCAGTTCCTCATTGGCTTTTAACAGGGGTTGAGCCACAATCACTTCCATGTTCATTCTCCTCTCCTTCGAAAGATATAATATGTAATTCCCTGCCCTGAATAATTTTAATCTGGCTGCCGGTACAAAAGGGACAGGAAAAATGGTAATCTTGGGGCCTAAACTCCCGGGTACAATCCAAGCATTGGAGAACAATTTCCTTAGGCTCAATTTCTAATTCTGCATCTTCACAAACAGTACCTTTTTTTAAAACTTGAAAGGCAAAAATTAAGGCTTCAGGTAAAGCCATACTTAATTTTCCTATCGCCAGCTTAATATTAGTTACTTTAGGTAAATTATTTTCCAGGGCGCTTTGCTGTACTGTTTTTAATACTTCCGCAATTAGCGCGGTTTCGTGCATTTTTCTAACCTCTTTTAGTAGTAGCCTAATCGTCCCGATTGTGGTACAGGTACTTTTTACCCCAAAGCATGGTGTTTTTCCGTTATAAAATATAATTTAACCCATACATTTGTCAAGTATCCGGTTAAACAAATAGACCTGGGCCAAAATAGTGGTTAGTGGTGTGTAATTGGGCGTTTGGGGTACGAAAACATGTTTTAACCCCCTTAAAACCTAACCACTAACCACTAACCACTAACCACTAACCACTAACCACTAACCACTAACCACTAACCACTATTTTAGTTGACAATGATGAAGAGACAAGCGAGGACGCTTGTCCTACCGCATCTGCTCTATGTCCCGCTAGGCACACCTTTTCCCACGCTTGCTCGTGAGGCCACGGCGGCTTCTTCGGCGTGATCTTCTTTAACCAAAATGGGGAAGTTTTCTACAATAAACAAATAAGCTAAAATTAAAATACTCCACATGCCCAGAGTAACCAGCCATTCCCAAGGACTGGGGAAGTAATGTCCGCCCATTTGGGCAGCCATTCCGGTAAAGACCACATTCATCCGGTTAAAAATAACCCCTACAATCACTAAAACTGAAGCGGTAACCACACCCCATAATTTGGTGCGAATGGCCGGGATGGCGTACATAATAATGGGGACAATGATAAATACAATCATTTCAATTAAAAACATGTTACTTTCAAAAGAACCGTTAAAAGCTAGTGAAAGTACGCCCCGATAAACTAAATCAATTATTTTTACAATTAAGTAAACAATCATCATCCATAAGGTAACCTTAGTCAAGCTTTGGAAAATAGGCAGTTCAGGTGTTCTTTTATAAGCCCTTGCCGCCAGGGTCCCTTCCAGGGTAACCATGGCCGGACCCAAAAAGAAAGCCGACCAGACAAAGAAAAAGCCCATAATCATGGACCACCATAAGGGGTATAATTTATCCACCGCCACTACATAAAGGGAGCCCAAAGAGGACTGGTGCAAGGTGGGTAAAATAATCCCTATAATAAGTAAGGGAGTCATGGCGTAGCCTAAAACTTTTTTTAAAGGGAAGCTTTTTACCCTTTCCAGGAAAATATCCCCAAATTCCAAAATCTGCACCGTGGTGTAAACGGCAATACACCAAAAGACTTCAAACAAGACCGAATGATAACCCCAGTAAAAGAAAGGCCGCCAGAAATTTGGCCATCTTCCGATATCAAATAAAAGGGCTACTAAAGCAATTACGTAACCTATCATGGAGGTTAAAAGCGCGGCCCGGACTATAGGCAAGTATTTACCTTTATGTAAGACGTGGACTATAAAAGCGGTACTAAAACCACCGCCGGCTAAAGCAATTCCGCAAAGCAAGTCAAAGCCAATCCACAATCCCCAGGGCCAGTGGTCATTAAGATTGGTTACCGCTCCTAACCCTAAAACAAGGCGCACCAAGGCAACCACAACCATGATAACCGCTAAAGCAATTAAGATATATCTATAAGGAGTGAGCTTAAAGCTCCAGGTTCTTTGCATTAAATTATTCACCTCCGGTTAAATAATTTATTTCTTTTCTTCCTCCATTGTTTCCGCCGCGGCATACATTTCTTCTTCCCCATGTACTTCAACCCGTCTTTTAGTGTAGAAATATAAAGCCGTCAGGATAGCTCCCCAACCCACAAAGATATAGGGAGTCCACTTGAGTACCTCCCAAGAGTACAAAGGAGAGCTTCAAGAAGTGGTTGAGTTTCTAAAGAGCCCCAAAAAATTTACCGAATTGGGCGCGCGGATACCTAAAGGAGTTTTGCTCTTTGGCTCGCCAGGAACAGGAAAAACCTTGTTAGCCAAGGCTGTTGCCGGTGAGGCAAAAGTACCCTTTTTTAGTATCAGCGGCTCAGATTTTGTGGAAATGTTTGTAGGAGTGGGTGCTTCCCGGGTACGCGATTTATTTGAGCAGGCTAAAAAAAATGTTCCGTGCATTGTTTTTATTGATGAAATAGATGCCGTAGGCCGTCAGCGCGGGGCCGGTTTAGGTGGTGGGCATGACGAGCGGGAGCAGACGTTAAACCAGCTTTTGGTTGAAATGGACGGTTTTAGTCCTAATGAGGGTATTATTGTTATCGCCGCTACTAACCGGCCGGATATTTTAGACCCGGCTTTACTGCGGCCGGGGCGTTTTGACCGCCAGGTAATGATTGACATTCCGGATGTAAATGGCCGTAGAGAAATATTGCAAGTCCATGCGGCAGGCAAACCCTTAGCCGCCGAAGTAGATTTGGATATTATTGCCCGGCGCACCCCGGGTTTTACCGGCGCGGACTTGGCTAACCTGATTAATGAGGCTGCTCTTTTAGCGGCTCGTTTGAATAAAAAAGAAATTGAGATGCCTGAATTAGAAAACTCAATTGAACGGGTAATTGCCGGCCCGGAAAAAAAGTCAAAAATCATTAGCGAAAAAGAAAAGCGGTTGGTTTCCTATCATGAAGCCGGTCACGCTGTAGTCGGTTATCTTTTACCCAATACCGATCCGGTCCACAAAGTTTCTATTATTCCCCGGGGGCGGGCCGGGGGTTATACTTTGCTTTTGCCTAAAGAGGACCGGTATTATATGACCAAATCAATTCTTTTGGATCAGGTGACCATGTTACTGGCCGGTAGGATTTCTGAAGAATTAGTTTTAAAGGAAATTAGTACCGGTGCGCAAAATGATTTGGAGCGTTCTACGAAGATTATCCGTAAAATGATCATGGAATACGGGATGAGTGAAAATTTAGGACTGCTAACTTTAGGTCGAAAACAGGAAACTGTTTTTTTAGGGCGGGATCTGACCCAGGACCGAAACTACGGGGAAGAAGTAGCTACAGCAATTGACAAGGAAGTGCGCCATATTGTGGACCAATGTTACCACAAGGCAAAAGAACTTTTGGAAAAACACGATAAAACTTTACACTTAGTGGCTCAGAAACTAATGGAAAAAGAAACTTTGGAGGCTAAAGAGTTTAAGGATTTAATGGAACAGACCGGAGAAGTAGAGCATAAAGGGTAACCTGAAGTTATAAAAAATTTTTGGGGGGAAAAAAGAATTAAAGCAGGAAAATGTGCTTTAATGTTGTATACTATATACAGTATAATTTATTACCGGGAGAAATGAAATGGAACGAACTTTTGTAATGATTAAACCTGACGGAGTGCAGCGAAATTTGGTAGGCGAAATTATTTCCCGTCTGGAAAAAAAGGGGCTTAAAATTGTGGGTTTAAAAATGCTTAAAATTTCCCTAGATTTAGCAGAGCAACATTATCAAGAACACAAAGAAAAACCCTTTTTTCCGAAACTGGTAGAATTTATTACTTCTGGTCCGGTGGTGGCCATGGTGGTGGAGGGAATTAAAACCGTCAGCACCGTAAGGGAAATGATGGGGGCTACCAATCCTTTGGAAGCAGCCCCAGGAACAATTAGAGCTACTTATGGGATGTACATGGAGCGTAATGTTATCCACGGTTCTGATTCTTTAGCCAGCGCCAGAAGAGAAATCAACCTTTTCTTTAAGCCCGAGGAAATGTTAAATTAGGGGGAAGCAAGGGGACGTTCTTTTTGCTTAATTTATTAAATTAGTATAGAGGAAGGCGTAACCCGTATTCCTTCAAGGGCCAGTAACTTATGTTTCCAATTGCTACCTCTACTAAAGCCTCCTAAGGCTCCATGGTGATAAATAACCCGGTGGCAAGGGATAACAAGAGGAGTACGATTTGCCTGAAGGGCCCGGCCAACGGCACGGGCTGCTTTTGGTTGCTTCGCCAGGTAAGCTATTTGTTGGTAAGAATAAGTTTTTCCGTAAGGGATTTGCTGAACTAAGGGCAAAACTTGCCGGGTAAAAGAAGGGTAAAAAGAAAAGTCTACCGGTATCGTAACCGTATTTACTTTCTCCCCGTTAAAATAGGATATCAAAGCTTCTTCCAGTACGTGATGAGAAGGGTTTATTTTTGGGTCATGGGAGTTGGTATACAAGGGCGAGTTTTTTTGATGTCTTTTTAGTTTGTCTATCCGTAAACCTATTTTTCCTAATGCTTCTTCCAGGGTAATACACGGCAGTTCCAGGGCAACTAGACCTGCTTCTCCCCAGGCAGCAACCACCCAACCCATTTTGGTGAAAATGTTTTGCAAACAAAAGTTTAACGGCATTCTATTTAATATGTTATTCTTAATATAATTAAGGTACTCCTCATTTTTTAAGTAAAATTTAACTAAAATATAACATATTCTTTAACCCAAAGCTATCCTTTTTGTAATTTCCCAATATCTTCTTGTATAAATTATTTATTTTAAATAAAGGATTTTATTTTTTTGTGTCGAATAATAAAAAATATGCTTTTTTAACTTTTATAAAGGTTAAAA
This sequence comes from Peptococcaceae bacterium SCADC1_2_3, assembly GCA_000681355.2. Classification (GTDB taxonomy): domain Bacteria; phylum Bacillota; class Desulfotomaculia; order Desulfotomaculales; family Nap2-2B; genus SCADC1-2-3. Next base: position 380 of record JJNX02000054.1, on the reverse strand, counting down.
AGTAACACTCCGAGTCCATTGACCTAAAGCAAAAGGCCATGGTCTTTGGACCGATAGGGTGTATTGGGAAACCGGTACGCCTCCCGGTATGGAAAGGAGGGCTTGAACTGTTTATTTTATTAATTAATTACCTTGAAGAACCAGGTTAACAATAATTTTTAAAAAGGCCTGGTTTATTTTTTTTATTTTACCTTGAAAGGAGATATTATATGGTTTATTTAAAAAAGAATCTTATTCTTCTCATTGTTACTGTTTTTGCGCTAGCTGTTTTGGCCATACAGTGTATGTAAACCGGAAGGGAAAGAAGGCAAGTACTGTTCCCCGCCATAGAGAAATTGACGAGTATCTCGTGATGAAAATATGTAAAGACTTGGATATAC